>CAMYZK010000105.1 GCA_947303825.1 uncultured Prevotella sp.
TGAGTGTTTCCTGTGGGGTAATCTGCCCGCCAGTTATTTCTCCAAGGATCTGGAATGTGAGTCGGAGGTCTTCTGCGAGAAGATCTCCAGACAGGTTATGTTGCAGACCGTCTATCACGCTCTGAATGCTGGCATGGGAACGTAGTAAAGAGTCGTAGTGGCGAACATTGGTTACAATAACCCCAGTCTCTGATAATGTGGGAATGTCGGCTGCCTTGTAGACAACTTGTTTAAGGGTCTCTATCCCCTGGCCATATTTGGCTGAAATCTTTACCAGCTGGCCTTCATAGCAGGAATCAAGTAGAAATTGGAAGTTAGCAAGAGGCAATTGGCTATTTTCGTCAAGATCGGTCTTGTTGAGTATTGGAATGATCTTTTTTCCCTGACAGCGATTCAGTATGTCGTGTGTTTCTTCTTTTGTGGGTTGCCTGTCTATTAGCCAAAGAACGATGCGAGCTTTGTCAATAGCATCGTAGGTACGGTCGATACCGGCTTTCTCTATCTGGTCGGTGGTACGACGTATGCCGGCTGTATCTATGAAACGGAATTCCACGCCGTCTATTTCCATTATCTCCTCTATAGTATCTCGGGTGGTGCCGTCTATGTCGGAGACAATGGCCCTGTCATCATGTAGCAACTCATTGAGAAGTGTACTCTTGCCCACGTTTGTTTTTCCCACAATAGCTACTGGTATACCTCTCTTCAAGGCTTGTCCTATCTCAAAGGAGTGTGCCAGCTGCATGATGCGCACATCTATCCTGGTGGCCAGTTCTAGGAGTTCCTTACGGTCGGCAAATTCCAAGTCTTCGTGGTCAGAGAAATCCAGCTCTAATTCTAGGAGCGATGTCAGCCTAAGCAATTGCTCTCGGAGTCTTGACAGCTCTGAAGAGAAATGGCCTCTAAGTTGGCTTATTGCCATTTGATGGGTTGCTCTGTTTGAGGATGCAATAAGGTCGGCCACGGCTTCAGCCTGCGAGAGGTCCATCTTGCCGTTGAGATAAGCGCGCATAGTAAACTCGCCAGGACGGGCCATGCGGCAACCGTTATGAACCAACAATTCCAATATCGTATTTAATATATAGTATGAACCGTGGCATGAAATTTCTACTGAATCCTCGCCTGTATATGAATGCGGAGCATGGAAAATGGATAGTAAGACCTCATCTATTACTTCTTGCTTGGACGATGTGTCTGATTGTGAAACTGAGATGCAAGCATAGTGTATAGTATTGGGTAATGACGAAGTGATTCTGTCACTCTTATCAGGACAGAGGGTACTGACTATTGAGATGGCATCAGGGCCACTGACACGTATGATACCAAGGGCGCCACCGGGTGCAGTGGCAATTGCGCAAATAGTGTCGGTCATAGAGCTTGTATGGCGGCAGAGAGTGTAGAAAGATCATCGTCGGTAGTTGCCCAGCTAGTAACGAAACGGCATAGTGTGTGATTGCTGTCAACGGGTTCCCATGGCTCAAAAAGTACTCTTGAAGAGAGCTTCTCCTTTTGCTCATTAGAGAGAACGACAAACTGCTGATTGGTGTATGACTCCTTGACAACAATGTCTCTCCTGACAAACAGCTGTCGCATCTTCATGGCCATGTCAACAGCATGTCGTGATATACGGAAATAGAGGTCATCGGTGAAGAGTGCATCGAACTGGGCTCCTGCCAGTCGGCTCTTAGCCAGCAATGCGCCATGCTGCTTTATGATGTTAAAAAAGTGGCGAGGGGCATTGTTGCGCGGAAAAACCACAGCCTCGCCACACAAGGCTCCAATCTTTGTCCCGCCGATATAGAACACGTCGCAATGTCGGGCAAGCCACGGGAGGTCGAAGTCACAGTGATGTGACATCAACCCGTAACCTAGACGGGCACCGTCAATAAAGAGCGGCACCTCAAACTGCTGACACAGCGAGTAGATAGATTCTATATCGGCAGCGCTGTAAATAGAGCCTGTCTCGGTGGGAAAAGTAATATACACTATACCAGGTATGACCATGTGTTCATAGACAGGGTCGGCATAGAAACGGGCGTGGAAATCATCCAGGTCATCGGCACTCATCTTCCCATTGTGCGAGGGAAGTATGATAATTTTGTGCCCACTGGCCTCTATTGCCCCCGACTCGTGTACATTAATATGGCCTGTGTCTACCGCAATAACCCCCTCGTAGCCGGTCAACACACCGTCTATAACAGTAGCGTTGGTCTGCGTTCCTCCAACAAGAAAGTAAATGTCGGCATCGGGGCACTGACAAGCTTGGCGGATTTTTTTCCGTGCCGACTCGCTCCACTCGTCAAAGCCATACGACTGGCTTTGACGGTCGTTAGTGTCAATAATACGGCGCAGCACTTCAGGATGTGCCCCGTTGTTATAGTCACTTTCAAATGAAACCATGTCTTCAGATGCGGTCTAGGACTTTGGTTATAAGGCTGTCAATTGTATTCTTGTATTCAGTGTTCATCTCCTTGGCATAGCGGTTGGCTATCACCATGCAGCATGTCATGGCCCTATGCCCGAGCAAGGAGGCGAGGCCAGCCAATGCCGACGATTCCATCTCAAAATTACATATACGCATCCCATCATACTCAAAGGCTTCCACTTTCTCGTTCTGCCTAGGGTCTGCTATCGGTGCACGAAGCTCACGCCCCTGAGGGCCATAGAATCCGCCACAGCTTATGGTGTAGCCTCGCACCATGTCATCCCCAGCTATCTGCTCTAAAAGACCGGCATCGGCAATTGCCACGTATGGAGCTCCCTTTATAGGGTCCCAATCCATGTGTTTCTTGAATGCCTCTTCCAGCTGTAGGTCACACACGTCATTGCGACCGGCATAGTAGTTGAGCAGACCGTCGAAGCCTATGCTTTTCACCGATGCGACAAAGCATCCCGTTGGGGTGAAGGGTTGCAAACCGCCGCATGTGCCAATGCGTACACACGTCAACGTGCGGTGCTCGGGGCGCTCAGTACGTGTAGCGTAGTCAATGTTGGCCAACGTGTCAAGTTCGGTCATCACTATATCAATGTTGTCGCAGCCTATGCCATGGCTCTGGCATGTTAAACGCTTACCATGATAAGTACCGGTAATGGTATGAAACTCCCTGCTTTGAACTTCGCATTCTATTGAGTCGAAATGAGCAGCTACGGTATTAACTCTTGCCGGGTCGCCTACAAGAATAACCCTGTCAGCCAATTGCTCTGCCTTAAGATGGAGGTGGAAGCAAGAGCCGTCGTCGTTGATAATCAATTCTGATGGTGCAAAATGTTTTTCCATAGTTTATTAGTTTTTAGTTAAATTGTTATTGAGTTTATTAGTTTTTTTGTTTATTAGTTATTGAGTTTGTGAGTTATTGAGTTACTCACTATAAGGTATTTGTTTTTCTTTTTCCCTTATTTCAAGCAGAAGCATTTCCAACTGTTTCTCATTGTCTAGAATCTCCTTCCTTAGTGTTTGCCTGTCTGACTCAGAAGCAGTAGCATAGAATACGCGAGCCTTGTCGAGTGCTTTCTGCATAGCTAAAGCCTGCTGCCGCATACCTACAATCTCAGTCATATCGCCGGATGGCATGTCAAGAGGCAAATTAAGAACCATTTGTGTCCTAGCCTCACCAAGCCGGGCCAAAGCAGCCTTACGCTGCTTTCCGTCACCCCATGTGTCGGATATTCTGCTTATGGCTGCCAGTTGTCTCAGCTTCTGGTCAGAATAATTCTCTGACTTATATACTTGCCGTGACTGCTGTGGTATGAAGGTATAGACACACACCTTGTTCTTTGGCTGCCTGCGGTCGCTAACAAAATAGCCTAGGTCGTGAAATTCATCGATGGCAAAAAACAGGTCATTGGCCTCCGACGCAAATGGCATGCCTAAGTTTTCCGGTTTCAGGAAGGCGTTGCGCTCTCGGTCATAGCGAGTAACGAAGATGTCGTAACCCCCGATGCTTTTCTCGCCTTTCTGGGCAAAATACAGTGTAATGCCATCGGGCATCAGGAAGGGATTGATGGCATGATCTTTTCCAATGCCTGTAATGGCCTGTGGCTCTGACCACTCACCTGCAATAAAGTCGCAAGCCACAATCGACGAGTCCTTGGTGGTAGCCAGACGCCTGTCACCCATCTCATTAGTGAATGTACCCAGTCCACCGTCCTGCGTCAGCAGGCCAATGCTTGTAGAGAGTGGTATAAGACTCATGTAGTGCTCTTTGTCAACCACAATACTGTCAATAAAAACTATATGCTGAATGGCAGAGAGCATTTCCGTGATTCGCGGGTCTTCTTCATGTGTTTCCTCCACAACCGGTTTCTTCGGAGTTGTAGTCTTGCGCTGTGCTTCCACCGGACAAAGCGACAGAAGCATAATCACAAGCATCAGGCTAATACGCACAGCTCCACACATATATAATTTGTTTGATAGAGACGACATCTGTTCCTTTTTTTATTGCCCAAAGGTAATAATAATAAGCGACATTGCGATGTATAAGGCGTAAGAATTATAATCTTTTAATAATCCTGAGCTTTAAACCGCCATCCAAGAAACCGGCAACGCACTCATTTCATAAACACAAGATACACTGCCAATACTATAAGAACAAAAGCCAGCACATGATTCCAATGCAGTTGCTGGCCTTGAAACATAATATTGGCAATAACTGCAAAGACAAACAGCGAGATGCACTCCTGAACCACCTTCAGCTGTACAAGTGAGAATGGGCCGCCGTTACCAATAAAGCCAAGGCGGTTGGCCGGCACCTGACAACAATATTCAAAGAAAGCTATTCCCCATGAGAACACAATGACTCCGATAAGGGGCCACGACTTACTCACTCCTGTCTCTGAGAGTTTCAAATGCCCATACCAAGCCAACGTCATAAAAACGTTGCTTAGTATGAGCAGAATGATGGTATAAAGTCCGTTCATAATTGTTTCTTTACGGCAAAACCGTAAAGCACTTTATTCACTTTGCAGGTATTCGTCCATGTTCTGAGCAGCACGGCGGCCATCGCCCATAGCAAGGATAACAGTTGCACCACCACGCACGATGTCACCTCCTGCAAATATCTCGCTGCGTGCCGACTGCATACCCTCATTTACAACTATGGTGTTCTTGCGGCCTAGTTCCAGTCCATCAATGCTCTTCGGAACTAATGGGTTGGGGCTTACGCCAACAGCCACAATAACCTGGTCTACGTCGAGCGTCACGGTCTTTCCCTCCACAGGAACAGGGCTTCGACGTCCGCTGGCATCAGGCTCTCCAAGCTCCATCACCTGAAGCACAGCCTGACACACAGCACCGTTTTCATCGGCCTTATACTCTATGGGGTTGTGCAAAGTAAGGAAATCAATGCCTTCTTCCTTAGCATGTTTCACTTCTTCCAGACGTGCAGGCATCTCCTGCTCAGAGCGACGATATACCAGCGTGACCTTGCCTCCCAGACGCTTTGCTGTGCGGCATGAGTCCATCGCGGTATTGCCTCCACCAACAACAAGCACGTTTTTGCCCAGGTTGATAGGCGTATCGGTCGTCGGATTGGCGGCATCCATCAGATTCACACGTGTAAGGTATTCATTGCTCGACATGATGTTGATGGCATTCTCGCCAGGGATATTCATAAAGTTGGGCAGTCCGGCACCAGAGCCTAAGAAGATGCCCTTGAATCCCTGCTGTTCCAGCTGCTCCACACTGATGGTCTTGCCTACAATAACATCGGTCTGGAAGTGTACTCCCATCTTTGCGAGGTTTTCAATCTCCACGTCGACAATTTTGTTTGGCAGACGGAATTCGGGTATACCATACTTTAACACGCCGCCTATTTCATGCAGGGCCTCAAAGACATATACGTCGTAACCCTTCTTCACCATGTCACCGGCAAAGCTCAGACCTGCAGGCCCTGACCCCACCACGGCAATCTTTATTCCATTAGACGGAGCGATCTCTGGCAGGGATATGTTTCCACTCTCACGCTCATAGTCGGCAGCAAAGCGCTCCAGATAGCCAATAGCCACAGCCGGCTCGTTCATCTTCAGGTGTATGCACTTACTCTCACACTGTTTCTCCTGCGGACACACTCGACCGCAGACGGCAGGCAGAGCAGAGGTGTCTTTCAGCACCTTGGCAGCAGCCAGGAACTGTCCGCGCTCAATGTTCTTGACAAACGACGGGATGTCAATGTTCACAGGACATCCCTCCACGCACGACGGCTTGGCGCAGTCTAAGCAGCGCTTTGCCTCCTGCATTGCCATTTCCTTCGTCAGGCCGATGTTTACCTCCTCGGTACGTGTCGTGGCACGATAGACGGGGTCAAGCTCAGGCATTACCACACGTTCTATCTGTGTGCGCTCCTTTGGCTTCATGCTCTTTCTCAACGCTTCGCGCCATGGAGCGTTTCTATCGGTAAGCTCCTCTATGCTGTCGTTGGGACTCTCGACGGCACAACCATCGAGTACAGGGGCTGAAGTGGCGGGCGCGGTAGCAGGAGTGGCAGTAGAAACAAGGTGCTCCTCGTAGTGAGCCAGCTCTTCTTGCTCAGCCCGCTTGAACGTACCCATGCGCTTGAACATCTCGTCCCAGTCAACCAAGGCACCATCAAACTCCGGTCCGTCTATACATACAAACTTTGTCTTCCCTCCTATGGTAAGGCGGCATGCGCCGCACATGCCCGTGCCGTCTACCATAATGGTATTGAGCGACACCTCGCAGGGAATGCCATGCTTCTGTGCAGTGAGGTTGGAGAACTTCATCATTATTGGAGGTCCAATGGCAAACACCTTGTCTACATGTTCCTGCTCAAAGAACTTTTCCATGCCAACGGTTACCACGCCTTTCTCTCCATATGAGCCGTCGTCGGTCATGATGATTACCTCGTCAGACGATTCACGTACCTTGTCTTCCAGTATTATCAAGTCCTTGCTACGTCCGGCCATTACCGAGAGCACACGATTGCCTGCGGCTTTCAGTGCCTGAATGATAGGCAGCATAGGAGCCACCCCCAGGCCACCGCCTGCACACACCACGGTGCCGTATTTCTCTATACGGGTGGGATTTCCCAATGGGCCAACCACATCGGCCACACAGTCGCCCACATTAAGAGCACAAAGCTTCTTCGACGACAATCCCACCATCTGTACAACAAGCGTTATGGTGCCGCTCTCCACGTTGGCAGCGGCAATGGTAAGTGGCATGCGTTCGCCTTTCCGGTCAACGCGCACTATAACAAAGTTGCCCGCCTTGCGGCTCTTAGCTATAAGCGGAGCTTCAATTTCAAAGAGAAAAACTTTCTCAGAGAACTGTTCCTTTCTAACAATTTTATTCATTTCTGGTTATTACTTTTGACATTTTGCCCGCAAAGGTACTAATAAGTGAGCAAAATGCAAAAGAAAAACGCGTTTTTCTTTTATAAAACGCGTTTTTCTTAATATTTATCTTACATTGATTATTCACCATCAAAGTCAGGATCGTCCATAAAGTTGGCTGTTGGCATTGTAGAACTATACGGATTCATCAAGAGTTGCTGCTGAATTTTTATAATGCTGGCAGTAGGTCTCTGATATTCTAGTTTCTTCTTCATATCCATATTAATACTTTGCATAAGCTCATCTGTTGAAAAATAAGTTATCTGATAATGATTTTCTTTCCTTGATAGATGTATAATCCCTTGGCAACGGGTCTGGAGTCGAGGCGTGTGCCACTCATGGTGTACCAGCCGTTGGCCGATGGCGAACCTGTACCTATTTGCATAGTGATGATACCGTTAGTCTCTGGGGCACTGATTGACAGCGAAGCCATGGAGAGCGAGCTGATACTGATGGGGTTTATCCATGCACGGAAGGCATCAACACTAGTGCTACTGGTTTGCTTTGCAAACTTGCTGCCTGCTGCATTCAGCAAATACACGTCTTTCACACTGGTAGAAGCTGTGGAACCACAGAACTCGTAGTTGTTGCCGCATACAAACGGATTGGAATAG
>CAMYZK010000106.1 GCA_947303825.1 uncultured Prevotella sp.
TGGTGGGCTACACCGCCGAGTATGCCTCCGGACAGATACACATACAGCGCGAGGAACTTAAGAACGTAGCGTGGTTTCACCGCGACCATCTTCCTAAGCTCCCCGAGAAGCTGAGCATAGCCCGCATGCTGATTGACGACTGGACGGGGACAGCAGAAAATGGCTAAGACAGAAATCTGCCGCTTGCGGCATAATCCTTATTAGCATAATCTGAGTCATCCGCTCAATCTGTGGTAGTTTATTAATTTACGAAAGTTGCATTATTTAAAACTTCAATATTATCTGAAAATGAAAAAAGTATTTATCACAATGGTCTTGCTGGCTGTGGCTTTTGCAGCTCAGGCACAGACAAAGTTCCACGACCTGGAGGCAAACAACGTCAAGGGGTCTGTGAAGTGCATCAAAAAAATGGTGGATGGCGGGGAAAAGGCTATCAACTTCGACAAAGACGGAAAAATGCACTACAAAGAGATGAGCAATGCCAAGTACGATGCTAACGGATTTATTCAGTCGTGCACTGTGGATAGTCCTTTTGGCAAATCTTCCGTGACGTTCAAATGGGAAAACGGTCGGGTGAAAACTAAGACGACCACTATCGACGACGTGGAATTATCAATAGCGTACACCTACGATGCCAATGGCCTCCCTACCTCTGAGACATTTGCCATAATGGGCGACAAACATAGCGATACTACCTGTTCAGACTACAAGTTCGACTCCCACGGCAACTGGATTAGCCGTAAGTGCTGGGATGGAGAAAAAGAGGAAGTCGAAACACGTACCCTGGAGTACTACGAATAGAACCATGACACAAGCACCACCCCTGCCTCTCCCTGCGTTGGGAGTGACAGGGGTGGTGTCTGTTATGCTTCCTGTTTAGTCGTAATAAGACATTGTGTAGTCTCCAAAGTCAACGGAGGCAGAGAAGGCAGGCTCGTCGGGGCCGTAGTGCATCTTGGTCACTCGGCCTTTGCCGTCTTTTGCCTTCACCCTGGCACTCTTCTCTATGGTGATATTGTCCTGCAGGAACTCCAGCTCCATAAAGACGAAGTGCCCGTCCTTGTCCTTGGCGTTGCCGTTGGCATCGTAGGTAAACGAGTCGTCGCCTATGCGCACTATGCGTCCTGCCGGGTCGTAGGTCACGCTTATCTCCTTCAGCGTCTTGCCGCTGCGGTTCTTCTCCACCAGGTGGCCTGTGTACCCCTCCACCGTATAGGTGTACGAGCTGTGCGTATATGTCTCTCCGCCGTCATCGGTCTCCTTGCGCGTCTTGGGCACTCCGTTCTCAAACGTTATGTCCTGCCCCCATCCCTCGGCTGCCGACGAGACAAAGGTTATCTCTCCGCTGCGGCTTAACTGGTACTCTACTATCCATTCCCATCCCGACATCTCCATTTTCTTCAATGTGCCTGTCAGTCCGAGCTTCTCGGCAGCACTCTTCGGCGCAGCGGCTCTCCATCCCGACTCAGACAAAGTCACCTTCATCTCACCGCTGGTGGGGAGGTTGGCCGTTCCCTCAAGGCTGCTGCCGTCTTTATTGTAGCTGAGG
Organism: uncultured Prevotella sp.; assembly: GCA_947303825.1. Taxonomy (GTDB): domain Bacteria; phylum Bacteroidota; class Bacteroidia; order Bacteroidales; family Bacteroidaceae; genus Prevotella. The sequence continues at coordinate 1,550 of CAMYZK010000106.1, forward strand.
CTAAGCACTATCCCCCTGCCGTTGAAGTCGGTGCCGCTCAACTCAAGGTTTTTCTCGCTTAGCGAGCCCTCAAGAGCTATCGACTGGTCGTTCACGGTATCGATGAACATGGCCGAGGTAATGTTTTTCCCGTCGTAGTCGAAGGCGATGCGGCATGTACGGCCTCCATCTTGAGTGTCTTCATAGCAGTGGTAGCCACTGGTGAGCGAGAAGGCGGCTTCCTCCTCCTCTTCTTCTTCATCGTCATCATAAGCAGACGACTTCTTGCCCGATTGTCCGAGCAGAAGCCATGCTGCCAAACCTGCACCAACGACCAGCAGTGCTGTGAGCGATGCGATAAGGATTTTCTTGTTTTTTGCTTCCATATCTTTTTGTTATTTTAGGAGTTAAAGACTATTTGGGGAGTTCTTGGACGAGCCAAGCGGCAGAGCCGAGCGCTTCGCTCGTCCAAGAACTCTTAACTCTTCGCTCAGCTTCGCCGCTTCGCTTGCGAAGAACTCTTAACTCTTAACTCTTCAGAACCTTCCAGGGCCTCCGAAGCCACCGCCGGGTCTGCCTCCGCCGAATCCGCCACGGTTGCCTCTGCGGTTGCCGTCAGGACCGCCGGGGCCTCCCATGCCCATGCGTGCCTCCTTCGTTCCGAAGAGGTTGAGACGGTAGTTCACTCTCAGCATCACGTATGAGTTGATGGAGTTGTTCTCCGAGTCGCTGCGCATCATGGCGTTCAGCGTGCGTGTGAAGTTCGACTGGTTGCCCAGTATGTCGTAGAACTCCAGGCGTACCGACAGCGGCTTTCCCTTGAGGAACGACTGAGCTATCTGTGCGTTCCATATCAGCTCGTTGGTGTTCATCGACTTGTCGCTGTATCCTCGGCGGCTCTGCATGTTCAGGTTGGTGGTGAGCTGCATGCCCCATGGCAGCTGTGCCGTGGTATTGAAGCCGTAGCTGAAGTTCCATGTATCCTGATTGCCGTATGCCTGCAGCTTGTTACGACCGAAGGTGTAGGTTATCTGTCCGTTAGGCTCAAACTCAAACCAGTCGTTGCGGTAGCTGAATCCCATGCGCTCGCTCAGGCTTGTCTCGTTGACGGCGTTCTTCAGTATGTTGCCGTCTTGGTTGGCATCGAGATAGCTCACGCTGTGGGTATAGCGTGCCGATGTGCGCGAGTTCATGTTGAAGGTGCCCAGGGTGTCGAGTGCGGTGTTGAACATAAACTCACCGTTGGCATTCCAGTTGCCGTTGATGTTGTCGCGTGTAGAGGTGCGTCCGCCGGTCACTGGATCGTAGTACACCTTGCTGGTGATGCTGTTGCTGGTGGTAGAGAATCCCAGGTTGGCAAAGACAAAGCGCTGGTGCTTCTGGTAGTAGTTGTTGAATCTCCAGTTGAAGCTCTGTGTGAACGAGGGTTTCAGTCCGGCGTTACCCACACTGATGTCCAAGGGGTCGCTGTCGTCGGTGATGGGCAGCAGGTCGCTCATCGACGGCTGGCTGGTAGAGCCACGATAGGTGAAGCGCATCTGTCCCTGGTCGCTTATCTTCCAGCGCAGGTTGGCCGTGGGGCTCCAGTTCACCACCGTACGGTTGGTAACGTCGTCATAGCCCAGATAGCGGTAAGAGAACTCCGATGTCTGCGGAATGAGCTGTATGCCAACATTGAAATTGTAGTCCTTGCGCACCACACGCAGCATCACCTCGGCAGTGTGGATGTAGTTCTTGTACTGCGAGAACTTGCTCAGCGACTCGTCGTAGAACTTTGCCAGAGGCTGTAAGTTCTCCAGGCGGCTGGTATAGGTGTCAAAGTCGCGGTAGTGGAATCCCAGACTGCTCAGGTTGCCGAAGGTGCCCATGGGATAAGGCGTTGGCATAGAGAAGTCGTAGGTAGAGCGGTCGTTCTTGGTGTAGCTGTACTGGAAGGTGTACGAGAACTGCAGGTATGTCTGCTTGGCTATCGGCTCGCTGTAGCTCAGACGTGCACTATAACTGTAGTTTTTGTTTGGTGTCAGGTTGTAGCGGTTCTTCATGTAGGTAGAGTCGCCCGTATAGGTGTAGTTCATCAACTGGTACAGGGTGACATCGCTCAGCGAGAGTCCCTTCGAGTCTCCGTCGGAGTAGTTTCCCGTCAGGCGCAGTGCAATGTTGCGCCCGTTGCTGCCCAGCTTGCGTGTTATCTGCAGGTCACCCCCCATTCGGTTGCTTTCGCTATAGTTCAACGATCCGTTTTCGCGGCTGTTCACCACCAGCGAGTCGGCAGGGTAGCTGGTGCGCATGTAGTTAAGCGCATTGAGCAGGCTGGAGCGTGTGTTGAGTGCATAGTCCACATAGCTGTAGGGGTCTTTCTTGAACGAAGCCGACAAAGACTGCGACTTCGAGTCGTTGGTGCTGTAGCTGAACGATGGGCGGAAGTGTATGTTCCACATGGTGTCGGGTGTCCACTCCACTCTGAACTGTCCTGACCATGAGTTGGAGCGCGAATAGCTCTGGCTTATGCTGTTTGAGAAGGCACCTGTGCGGTTCACGAAGTTCTCGGTGGCCGAGCGGCTCCAGGCATCGCTGTTAGAGTGGTTATAGCGCACTCCACCGTCAAGCGTCAGCACATTCTCTTTCTCGTAGTTCAGGTTTACGGCAGCCATCTTCGGGGCAGTCAGACCGTTGCCGCCAGCACCGCCGAAGCGTCCGCCGGGGCCGCCACCGCCAAATCCACGGTCGCCCACGTTGTTGGCATTGGTAAAGCCCATAAGCCGCAGCCCGTCCTTAAAGGTCATGCCCATCAGCCGTCCGGTGTAGCGCTTCTCGGTGCCTGCTCCCAGGTCAACGTTGGCAAAGGAGCCACGGTTCATGCCGCGCTTCAGTCCGAAGTCGAGCACGGTGTTCTCTTCGCCGTCGTCAATGCCGGTGATGCGTGTCTGGTCGCTCTTCTCGTCGTATGCCTTCACGCGCTCCACAATGCTGGTGGGCAGATTCTTCATGGCCGTCTGGGTGTCGCCGGTCATAAACTCCTTGCCGTCGACCTTTATTTTCTTCACCTCCTTGCCATTGATGGTTATCTTGCCGTCGTCGCTCACCTCGGCACCGGGCAGGCGCTTCACCAGCTCCTCCAGCACCGAGCCTTCGGGGGTCTTAAACGCACCTGCGTTATATATTATTGTGTCTTCCTTCGAGTAGACGCGGGTCTGGTTTTTCACCACCTCAATGCCTTTCAGCATCTTCGCGTCGGTCTCTATCTTCAGTGTTCCCACTTGCAGTGGCTGTCCGCTCATGGTGACGTTGCGCACCAGTGGCTTGTAGCCCACGTAGGTGATGCGCAGCAGGAACCTGCCGTCTTGAGGGGCTGTGAGCTGAAACACGCCGTCCATGTTGGTAAGGGCGTTGCCCACCAGCGTGCTGTCGGTCTTCAGCAGGGCTACGGTGGCCTGTATCACCGGCTCGTCGCCATCCTTGTCTACGATGGTGCCGCCTATGGTGCGTTGTGCAGCTGCATTCATGGCTGCCATTATGGTCACTGCAGCCAGTAGTATAAATCGTTTCATTGGGGTATATAAATTATTGTTCATAACTATTTCCTAAGACGATGCAGGAAAAGAAAGGTTTAACGTACACTTAAAAAATATTGTTATTTCTGGAAAATGTTTGGTGGTTTGGCCCTTTCTTCGTACCTTTGCATCCTTGGATAGTTGTTCAGGGGATTAGTCGTTTGGTCGTTTAGGAATAACACCTTTGGCCGTTGGTGACTTCCCCAATCTACTAAACCACTAATATTCCAAACAACCAAAAGAAAAATGGAAAACAAGCAGAACAAGTACATTTCAGTGAGCTATCAGCTCTATTCACTCGACAACGACGGCTCCTGCCACCTGGAGGAGCAGACACAGCAAGGACAGCCTTTCACGTTTATCACCGGCTTCGGCTTCTCGCTCGATGCCTTCGAGCAGCGCCTTGCAGGTCTTGCTCCAGGCGAGCAGTTCGACTTCACCCTGTCGCCTGCCGAAGCCTTCGGCGAATACGACGAGCAGGGGGTTCACAAGATGAAGCGCGAAATCTTCACCATCAACGACCACTTTGACCACGACAACATCTATCCCGATGCCGTCATCACCCTTATGGATGCCGACGAGCACCGCTTCATGGCCCGCGTGCTGAAGGTTGAAGAAGACGGCGTTACCATCGACACCAACCATCCCCTGGCAGGAGTCGCCCTACAGTTCAAGGGCCTGGTGCTTGAGAATCGCGATGCCACCAACGAGGAGATACAACACATGTTGAACCACATGTCGCACGAATGCTGCTGCGACGACTGCGACGACTGTGGCGGCGGCGAGCACCATCACCATGACGGCTGCGGCTGCGGACACTGTCACCATTAAAACCGCCTATGCGTAACACTATAGGAAATGTATTCACGCTGACCACCTTCGGCGAGAGCCACGGCAGCGCAGTGGGAGGAGTGGTCGACGGCATGCCGGCAGGCATTGAGATAGACCTGCAGTTCATACAGGCAGAGCTTAACAGGCGGCGTCCGGGCCAGAGTGCCATTACCACACAGAGAAACGAGCCCGACCGCGTGGAGCTGCTCAGCGGAGTCTTCGAGGGAGTGAGCACCGGCACGCCGATAGGTTTCATCGTGCGCAACGAGAATCAGCACTCCGGCGACTACGACAACCTGCGCAGCCTGCTACGACCATCGCATGCCGACTATACCTACCACGTGAAGTATGGCCTGCGCGACCATCGTGGCGGAGGACGCTCGTCGGCACGCATCACGCTGAGCCGCGTAGTGGCCGGCGCACTGGCCAAGCTGGTGCTCAGGCAGATGGGCATCGCAGTGAAGGCATACACCTCGCAGGTGGGGCCGCTGGCCCTGGAACACGACTACCGCTGCTACGACCTGACGCAGGCAGAGAGCAATGCCGTGCGCTGCCCCGATGCAGAGATGGCCGCCAAGATGGAGAGCCTCATAAGCGAGGTGAAGGCCGACGGCGACACCATTGGCGGTATCGTCACCTGTGTCATTACCGGCTGTCCGCCAGGAGTGGGCGAGCCCGAGTTTGGCAAGCTACACGCAGTGCTGGGACACGCCATGCTGAGCATCAACGCCGCCAAGGGTTTTGAGTATGGCGAGGGCTTCGCCGGTGTGTGTCAGCGGGGCAGCGAGCAGAACGACATCTTCCTGCCTGCCGACGACAACGCAGCAAAAGGCAATGGCGTCAGGCTCACCACTAAGACCAACCACAGCGGCGGCATACAAGGAGGCATCTCAAACGGACAGGATATAACCTTCAGTGTGGCTTTCAAACCCGTTGCTACGCTGCTGCGCCAGCAGGATACTGTAGACACCGACGGCAGCAAGACTACATTTACTGCCCACGGCCGCCACGACCCCTGTGTGGTGCCGCGTGCCGTTCCTATAGTCGAGGCCATGGCAGCAATAACGCTTCTAGACCATCTGCTAATGGCAAAAACGGTAAAAATTTAAAGATTATTCAATAATCTTGCAAAATAAACAGCAAAAAGTTTTGTGGTAAAGATTATTTTGCATATCTTTGCAAACGCAACTAAGGGCTTGTGAAAGTCTTCATTGCTTTAGTTAAGTCTAGTTTAGTTTTTGTGTTGGTTGAGGGCGGTCGATTGATCGCCCTCTGTTTTTAACCCACATTGCAGGGGCTTGCTATGCAACTAACTGATTTCAGTGGTGTTTTTTTTCGCAGTCTTGATGGCCTCAATCCCCTGCTCGTAGTGGCTGCATAAATCATCGTAAAACAGGCGAAAAACACGCTTAACGTTAAATGTTATAATGTTATAATGTTAGAACTCACAAACTCAAGAACTCAAGAACTCACAAACTCAAGAACTTTTCAATGGCGCTCACGTGCAGGTCTACGATGGCCCTCCAGCCCCTGGTGGTGGCCAGCAGTGCCATGTCGTCGTGGTTGTCCATGAAGAGGTTCTCGGTGAGCACGGCGGGGCACAGGGTGTGGCGCAGCACGTAGAGGCTCTTCTGCCAGTAGCACTGCTGTGGGGTGGGCTGCAGGGTGTGCATGCCCTGTGCTATTGCGGCCGTGTGCAGCTGCTCTGCCAGGCGTCGGCTGGCGCTGCATGCCGTGGGAGCCACGAAGACGCTCCATCCGTGGGCGTTGTGCCACTGGCCGTCGCTGCCGGCGGCGTTGAGGTGCATGGCGACGTAGAGCACGTTCTCCTTGCCACGGCTGTTGCACACGCGGTTCACCAGGTTGCAGCGCAGCCGCAGCTCGGCCTGCTGCTCTTCGCGCCAGTTGGCCTGCTGCAGGTGGGCCGGCAGGTTGGCGTCCATCAGGTCTATCATCGCGCTATGGCCCCTGTTCGTCAGTGCGCCATACACGTCGTGTGCCAGTGCCCGGCTCGTTGTCCATTCA
>CAMYZK010000107.1 GCA_947303825.1 uncultured Prevotella sp.
TTTGGCTGCCGCCGAAGGCACTTCCGCTCAACAATAAAAACAAAAAAGTTTTTTTGTTTTGTATTGTGCTCGCTTATTCGTACCTTTGGCTGCCGCCGAAGGCACTTCCGCTCAACAATAAAAACAAAAAAGTTTTTTTTGTTTTGTATTGTGCTCGCTTATTCGTACCTTTGCACCGAATAGTAGGAGATAGTATGAGAAAGTTTCGTACCATAGAGATAGAACGGCTGACGGCCGAAGAGTTTCGTGAGGCCACAAAGATGCCGCTGACGGTGGTGCTCGACGATGTGCGGTCTATGCATAACGTGGGGTCGGTGTTGCGCACCTGTGATGCTTTCCGCGTGGAGCGCGTGGTGCTGTGTGGCATCACCGGCACGCCGCCCCATGCCGAGATTCACAAGACGGCGCTGGGTGCCGAGGACAGCGTGGAGTGGACTTACGCGCCGTCGGCGCTAGAGGCAGTGAGGGAGCTTAGGGGGCAAGGCTGTGTGGTGCTTGGCGTGGAGCAGGCCGATGGTTCAACAATGCTTCCCTCGTTCCGGGTGGAGCGGGGGAAGCATTATGTCATTGTGCTGGGCAATGAGGTGAAGGGCGTGCGTCAGGAGGTTATCGATGTCTGCGACGGCTGCCTGGAGATACCTCAGATGGGCACCAAGCACTCGCTCAATGTCAGCGTGGCGGCGGGCATCGTGGTCTGGCATTTTGCCCGCGAGCTGCTGTTTGGAAAACTTATTTCATCTTGATGTTGCCTGCCGAGTCGATGAATGACTGGCTCTGCGGCACATCGGCATCGGAGAGCGACTTTATCTCGCGTATCACGGCACCCGTCTTGTCAGTGCGCGGGCCTATGCCTTTCTGCTGAATGAAGGGGTAGATCTTTCCCTTGAGAAACTGTCCCGTCTTCTTGTCTATCTTTATCTCAATGAGGGGAGCGTAGCCAGAGATGCCCGTAAGGCTCACGCTGTAGGGTGTGCAGAAGTTTCCCAGGCTGTAGGCTATGAAGCGCCCCTTGTAGACCTCGGTGGCGCGCATCACGTGTGGGCCGTGGCCATAGACCACGTCGGCTCCGTGGTCTATGCAGAAGTGTGCCAGCTGCCGCAGCGAGCCTCGGTCTTCGCCCAGGAAGGTCTCCATGCCCTGTGGCAGGTGGTTCTTGCTGCGGCCCTCGGCCCCTCCGTGGAACGACACCACCACCAGGTCGCATCGCTTCACCAAGTCGTCAACGATGCGTCCCACCGTCTTCAGGTCGGTGTGGCGTATGGTGTAGGCATTATGGCCAAAGGCACACAATCCTATCTTTTTTCCGCCACGCTCTATGACGGCACTCTCCACGCGGCCGTTAATGCCCGAGAAGGCTATGCCCTGCTCGCGCAGGCATTTCTCGGAGGAGATGATGCCCTCGGTGCCGAAGTCGTTGGCATGGTTGTTGGCCATGCTCATATAGTCGAAGCCTACCTCCTTGAGCCTTGGCGCGAAGCGTGTAGGCATGCGGAACGACCAGCTGTTAGGCCCAGTGCCTTTAGTACTCTTGCCGCCGTCGCAGAGTGCTCCCTCGAGGTTGCCCACGGTGAGGTCGGCACGCTTCAGCAGGTGGGCGGCATCCTTGAAGATGTCGCGCCCGTCGTTGGCAGGCAGCTGTACGGTGGGGTAGGTGGTACCCATCATCACGTCGCCCACCATGGCGATGGTGAGCGTGTCGGTCTTTGCAGCAAAGCTGGAAAATGAAAAGTGGCTAGCAAGCATTATCATGCCTGTAAGCCACATCTTGCGGTTCGTTGTCCTCATTATCATTATTATTATTTTACTCGACGGACACCCACGTAGCGGCGCTGGTAGTAGCCCTCGGTGCTCTTGCTTATCTTCACGCCCTGCTTGGTGCTGGCGTGGATGAAGTGGAATGTGTCGGACACAGGGTCGTAGTCAAGAATTATTCCCACGTGGCCAACGCCTTTGCCCGAGCGTGGACTGGTGAAGAACACGAGGTCGCCGGCCTGCATCTCGCTGCGCTTGATGGGGGTGTTGATAGCATACTGCTCGCGTGAGGAGGCACCAATCCACACATTGTTCTGGTGCTTATAGACATAGCTGGTAAATCCTGAGCAGTCGAAGGTCTTGGGACCCTTGCTGCCCCACACGTAGCGTGCGCCGATATGCGAGAAAGCCTCGCCCAGCAGGTTCTCGGTCATCAGCTCGTCATAGTTGAGTGTTTGTCCGTCGGTATAAAGAAAATCAAAGTTCCCTATTTCTTCTTCATCGCCTCCTGCTCCGAGCGACATCAGCTCGTCTACTACTTCCTGGTTTGACTTTGTTTGACCGAAGGTGGTGCCTACGGAAAGGCACAAAAAGGTAAAGGCGCAAATGAAGATCTTTCTCATAATTTAGTTGTTAGTTTATGTGGCAAAGAGCCACAGTGATTGTTGTTACTTGGATTAAAACGGTTGCAAAGGTACAAAAAAAGGCGCGGGTAGCCGCGCCAGTTTGTTTTTTTTGCCTGTTTTTAACAATTGTGTGCTTTTAACACCAATCATTTTAACCGAATTCAGTTTTTATTACATCTTAACTCTTAACTCTCAACTCTCAACTCTTAACTCTTAACTCCCTAATCGCTTCCTGCCATCCTCCGTGGTCGTAGTAGTGTTTCATGATGCGTAGGCCTTCGCCGTAGACAGGGTCGGGCGACTGTAGCTGTCTCTCTATCCTTGCCTTTGCCTCGGCATTGCCTATCGCGTTGAGAATGAAGTAGCTGCCCAGGTTGCAGAATCCTTCGCAGTGCACCGCATCGGGACTGATGTTGTGGTCGTACTGCCAGATGTGCAGCAGCTCGTGTGCCAGTATGTCGGCAAAGGCCACCACCGATATGTGTCGATAGAAGAACACGGTATAGTCGCGCCCTACGCCCTGTGCCAGTCCGAGCACCCCGGGTCGTCCGCTTCGCTGCCTGAGCTGCTCAGGTGTCATGGAGCGCAGGCGGCACATCTCCACATGGCCTATGGGTGTGCGGCGGTAGCACTCCTTTATCCACCGGGCCATGCTGGCGCACTGTTCCTCGGTGATGATGTTGCGCTGACAGATGGAGCATAGCATGTCACCGCCTCCGACATTTATAGCATGGGTGTCGCAGAAGCGTCCGCAACTAACACAGAACTGAACCTGGCTCCTGTGCGTTTCGCACACACAGTTGCCGGCCCAGTCCATATAGTAGCGGCCCCACCCAATGGGGTGACTGCCTAAGATGCAAGTCTTCACTCTTAATCGCAGATCAGGCATTCTCCCGTCATGTCCTTAGGCTGCTCCAGTCCCATGATATGTAGTATGGATGGAGCAACGTCGGCCAGTCGACCGTCCTTTACTGTGGCCGAGTTGTTGTCGGTGACGTAGATAAACGGTACGGGGTTGAGCGAGTGGGCGGTGTTGGGAGTGCCGTCGGGGTTGATGGCATTGTCGGCATTTCCGTGGTCGGCAATGATGATGGCCTCGTAGCCGTTCTTCTTTGCGGCCTCTATGACGTCGCGCACGCAGCGGTCAACGGCCCACACTGCCTTTGCTATGGCGTTGTACACTCCGGTGTGTCCCACCATGTCGCCGTTGGCAAAGTTCACCACAATGAAGTCGTACTGCTGGGTCTTGATAGATGCCACCAGCTTGTCTTTCACCTCGTAGGCCGACATCTCGGGCTTGAGGTCGTAGGTGGCCACCTTCGGCGAAGCCACGAGTATGCGGTCTTCGCCGGCGAAGGGTGCCTCACGCCCTCCGTTGAAAAAGAACGTCACGTGGGCATACTTCTCTGTCTCGGCAGTATGCAGCTGTTTCTTTCCCTGTGCCGAGAGGTACTCGCCCAGCGTGTTCTCTACATTCTCCTTGGGGAAGAGGATGTGCACGCCGGTGAAGTTGGCATCGTAGGGAGTCATGCAGTAGTACTGCAGTCCAGGAATGGTGTGCATGCCCTGCTCTGGCATGTCCTGCTGTGTGAGGACGATGGTGAGCTCCTTGGCACGGTCGTTGCGGAAGTTGATGAAGATGACAACATCTCCCTCTTCGATGGTGCCGTTGACGGTGGCATTGTGTATGGGCTTGATAAACTCGTCGGTCACTCCCTCGTCGTAGCTCTCCTGCATGGCAGCTACCATGTCGGTGGCCTGCTTGCCTTCGCCGTTCACCAGCAAGGTGTAACCTTCCTTCACTCTTTCCCAGCGCTTGTCACGGTCCATGGCGTAGAAGCGTCCCACGATAGAGGCGATGGCAGCATCGTTCTTGGCACATACGTCGGTAACCTGCTCTATGAATCCCTTTCCGCTCTTCGGGTCGGTGTCGCGACCGTCCATAAAGCAGTGCACAAAGGTCTGGTTCTTTAGTCCGTAGTGCTTGCCCACCTCAATGAGTTTGAACAGGTGGTCAAGGCTGGAGTGAACGCCGCCATCGCTACAGAGTCCCATGAGGTGCAGCTTCTTGCCGTTCTCCTTGGCGTAGGTATAGGCGGCCTTCACCTGCGGGTTCTCCACAATGCTGTTGTCGCGGCATGCGCGGTTTATTTTCACCAAGTCCTGATAGACTATACGTCCGGCGCCAATGTTGAGGTGCCCTACTTCTGAGTTGCCCATCTGTCCGTCGGGCAGTCCGACGTCCTCGCCGCTGGCCTGTAGCTGTGAGTGTGCCGACACTGCTGTGAGATAGTCAAGGTAAGGAGTGGGCGTATTGTAAATCACGTCGCCCTTTCCGTGTTTTCCGATTCCCCATCCGTCGAGAATCATAAGTAATGCTTTCTTTGCCATAGTATAAAAAGATGTTTCTCTGTTTTTCAGGTGCAAAATTAATCATTTTCAGCATAATAAAGGAAAAAGGCGGTGTTTTTTTCAAACTTTTCCACAAACTTTGACATAGCTTAGAAAAAAAGTTGTAACTTTGCAGCATTGGAACCTAAAAACTGTTATTAATATGAGAAAGATTGTCTTAGTCTTAGTTGCACTACATATTGCAGTAGCAACATCTCTCGCACTTCCTGTAACGCGCCGTCAGGCACAGCAGAGTGCACAGAAGTTCATGGCACTTCGTGGCAACAGTAAGAGTCTCTCCCTGGTGCGTCAGCAGCCCAGGGCCACTGCCTCACAGCAGAAGGATGCTGCCAGCTACTACGTCTTCAACGCAGCCGAAGGCCAGGGCTTCGTCATTGTCAGCGGCGACGACCGTACTGCCGAGGTGCTGGGATGGAGCGACACCGGCAGCTTCGACCCGGAGAACATTCCCGAGAACATGCAGTCGTGGCTACAGGGCTATGCCGACCAGATAGAGTGGCTAGACACCCATCCCTCTGCGGCACGGCAGTCTGCTCCCATGATGGCCTCGTCGGCCCACTCGTCTGTCAGTCCGATGCTGAAAACCCTGTGGGACCAAGATGCGCCATACAACAACTATACCCCAACCTATACATACGGGTCAGAGACAAGACACTGTGCCACCGGATGCGTGGCAACAGCCATGGCCCAGCTCATGTACTACCACCAGTGGCCCACAGGTGCTACGGCGGTCATCCCTGGCTATACCAAGGGCAGCTACACCCTGCCGGAGCTGCCTGCCACCACCTTCGACTGGGGCAACATGCACACCAGCTACAGCAAGACCGACGATGCCCCCGATGTGGCAAAGCTGATGCTCTACTGCGGTCAGAGCGTGGAGATGAAATATGGCCAATCGTCTTCGTCGAACACTGCCGACGTGCCGGTAATGCTGAAAAAATATTTCGGCTACGACAGGAACTACCGTATGTGTAATCGCTCGGACTATTTTTACAACGAGTGGATAGAGCTCATTTACGGTGAGCTGGCAGCAGCGCGGCCCGTGCTCTTCAGCGGACAGAGCACTGGCGGCGGTCATTCCTTCTTGTGCGACGGATTTGCTTACGATGACTACTTCCATATAAACTGGGGATGGAGCGGACAAGGCAACGGCAACTTCAAGCTCTCGGCCCTCACTCCCGACGTGCAGGGCATCGGAGGCAGCTCTACCAGCGATGGCTTCAATATGTCACAGTATGTGGTGACAGGCATACAGCCCGACAAGGGAGATCCCCTGACCGTGGCCCTCACCGTGAGCAGTATCTCTTCCGAAGAGACGAGCCTTTCACGCACTGCGGCCGACAAGAACTTCAGCGTGAATGTACACTACGGTGCTATCAACTATCTGGCTGATACATACAATTTTGACATAGGCATCGGCCTGTATCAGGGCAACAGCCTGTTAGGGGCTAAGAGTCTCTTCTCATACGAGCTGGCCTACGGATGGGGATTCTCCAATACGTCGGCAACTCTTTCCTTTGGTGTCGGACTGCCCGACGGCGAATATACCATCAAGGCTGTGAGCCGTCAGAATGGCAGCAGTGACTGGATAGCCGATTTCAATTCGGAGCAGCACTACATCACCGCCACCATTGCCGGCAATACCTGCACCCTGACTCCCAGCCGCGTCGCCACGGCAAACCATAATCTGAAAGTGAACAGCCTGACCTTTGGCGGACCAATGCAACAGGGAGAGCCCATGACCGTTACTGCCAACATTACCAACCAGGGCGACTACTACATAGGCGACATCACCATGGCCTTTAACGGAACGAAGGGTGCAGGAGTGTTTACGGAGATACCTGCCGGAGAGACCCGCGACTTCACCTTCACCTACACCCCGACGGTAAGCGGCTCTGGCATACCCATAGTCTTCTACATGGGGTTCTTCGGCGGAACGAAGCTTGCCTCTACCACCGTTGATATTGCTTCCGCCACTGCCGTTACTACCGACAACATAGACCTTGTGTTGAGCAGGCAGATAGTCAATGCCGACGGCAGCTATGTTATAGGCACAGCGGCAACAAACAGGATAAAGGTCACCAACAACTCGTCGGACAACTACAAAGGATTCATTTATGTATATACCCACAATAAGACAACAGGCTACATTTATCAAAAGGGAACACAGAAGACCATACCCCATAACTCGACTATAGAGTTCGACTACTCAACTCAGGACTTCAGCCTGGGCGACAGGTGCAGCTTCTGGTTGGCCTGGCAGAAGAACGGCTCGGTGGCAGAGAACACGAGCACCAAGAACGACATCTACACCCTGGCACAGGGCTACGCCCAATATGATGCCGACGGCAACAAGGTGATGCGCAAGGCCGACGAGGCCATCGCCATTCCCGCCGGAGTGGCAGCCTTGGATCTGAGGGGACAAGACGTGGTGAAGACTGTGACAGGCGTGGTGAACCCCAATACCATTGTCTACGCCGACGACGCTGCCACCATCAGCGGAGTAGCCAACGTGGTGAAAGGCGGCAAGGCAGAGACCATAACGCTTACCGACGGATACGAGTTCTGCGCACCCGAGGAGTTCACTGCCGACAACATCAGCTTTACCACCACCTTTGCCAACGGCTACATGCCCGGAGGCTACGGATGGCAAACTGTCATGCTGCCCTTCAATGTGAGCAGCGTCACTGTGGGAGGTAATCCAATAGACTGGTTCCACTCCAGCCTGGACAAGGGGAAGAACTTCTGGGTGATGGAGTTCCTTGACGATGCTGGCAACACCATCTACTACACCCACGCCGCAGAGATGAAACCCTATGTGCCCTATCTGGTGAGTGTGCCGGGCGACTACTGGGGCAGTGCTGCCAGTCTTACTGGCAAGGCTATCACCTTCAGCGGTACCAACGCCACCGTTAAGGCCAACGACTATGCCACCATAGAGCTCAACGGCTCGGCATATAAGTTTATGGGCATTCAGCAGTCACAGAC
>CAMYZK010000108.1 GCA_947303825.1 uncultured Prevotella sp.
AGCCTGCTGTTGTTTTCTCGCTGCAAATATACAGAAATATTTCCTAATAACCAATAATATGGCAGAAAAGTTTTCAGCAGCTACAGAGAACACACCATTTACCTCACTGTTTTCTTTCCGTGCTCTATCACGATGCCGTGCCGGGTGGAGGAGGCGGTGCGCAGCCCCTTGAGGTTGTAGGAAGCGGCTTCCCCCGTGGTGCTCCCCTTGACGGGCACTATGGCGGCGGCAGCGGTGTTCTCCAGCTCAATGTAGTCTATGTCGGGCATCCATGCGCTGGCATTGGAGAGCCTTATCTTGTTGCAGCCCTTCTCCAGCTGTATTTTGACGGTCTTACGCCCCACGGTGCTCCATCCGCCCGAGTTGACACTCATGGTCTGCACCTTCTTGCCGTTGACGCTAAGCGTGATGCTGCGGTTCTCGCCCGTAATAAACCCAATGGTGAGCTTATACTCGCCGCCCTCGTTGGAGTAGACCGAGGGCCACACCAGGTCGTTCTTCTCGCTGCACCCCAGCCATCCAGCCTTGTAACCTCCGTCGCAGAAAGAAGCTGCTTCGTAGATGCCGGTCTTCTCGGCTTGGTTGTTCTTTATCTCCTGATAGTCGCTGATATAGGCTGTCTCGGCCTCATAGCGTGTACGCTCCAGGCGTGTCTCGGCCTCAGCCACATAGATGCGTGTGCCGTGAGCGGGAACGGTAACGGCATACTGCTCGGCAAACTCGCCCAAGTTTTTCTTCTGGAAGACATCGCGCAGCTTCACGGCTCCTGCCAGGTCGATGGTGCTGAACTTCACGTAGACCTTCTTTGATGTGTCGCCGGGGTTGTATACGGCAAAGGCGCGCTTGTTGCCGCCAAGCTTCTCTATGTCTTTCACCAAGATGTAGCACTCGTTGTCGAGTGCTGCCACGTAAGCCTGCTGGTAGAGCGTGTCCTGGTTGAGGGCTATCAGCTCCTTGTTCTTAAGCAGGTTAAGTGTGGAAGTCTTAATGTTTGCAATGTCGCAGCCAATGAGCAGCGGTGAGTTCATGATGCACCATAGGCCAAAGTGTGTCCTGTCTTCTTCGGTGCTCATAGAGCGTCCCACCTCCAGCATGTCCATGTCGTTATAGTGGCCCTTGCTACAGTAAGCCGAGAGGTAGAGGTTCTCGGCCAGGATGCCCTTGACACTCTCCCAGCTAGAGTTGATGTCGCCGGTGGTGCGCCACGAGAAGGCCGCATCGTTTATCCACGTGCCGGGATAGGCCCAGCGGCATGCGTTCATGCGCACGTCGGTGCGCCCGGTGTTGGCAATGGCCTTGGCAATGGCTTTGTAACGCTGCTCCTCGTCGAGCACCAGGTGGTCTTCGTTGTGATAGTACGAGCCACCGCAGAAGTCAACCTTGATAAAGTCGAAGCCCAGGTCGAGGAAGAAGTAGTCGGCATCCTGCTGGTCGTGCTCGTAGAGGCCTACCCCCCTTCCTATGACATCGCCATTGAACATGCTGCCACAGGTATTGCGCCCCGCATCGCTGTATATGCCGGCCTTCAGTCCCAGGCTGTGTATGTGGTCTACCACCCCTTTCATGCCATTGGGGAAGCGGGTGGGGTGAATAAGCAGCTGGCCGGTGGCCTTGTCGCGCCCACCGAAGTATCCGTCGTCAATGTTGATATGGTCGAAGCCTACTTCCAGCAAGCCCTTGCTCACCATGGCATCGGCCTGGCTGCGTATCAGGGCATCGCTGATATTTACACCGTATGTGTTCCACGAGCTCCAGCCCATGGTGGGGCCATACTGCGCTACGCTAAATGATAAATGACAAATGACAAATGACAGACTCAGCAGAATACGTTTCATAACTTATTGGTTTTAGATGGTGCAAAGGTACAAAAAATCGGTTTAGTGCGAGAAGAAAAAGATTATTTTTCTGCCGAAGGAAAGAAATATATCCAACAGGCGAGCAAAAGCAGATGGGTTTTCCCCATTCAGGTTTAGGGAAAACACCCTTCCACTTTAGGGATAATCATTTTGGCAGGCCGTCTTTTCTCCCTATCTTTGCAATGTGAAAAAGAAAAACAGTCCAGACACCATAGTCAGGACAATTAAGTTTAACAATGTAAAGAATAGGAGATAATATTATGAAGAAGATGTTTGTTATGGCATTGATGATGGTGATAACCATCTCGGCCGCAGCTGCAACAAATAGCTATAACGCAGTGAAGAACGATGCACTGTTCCTAAGCGACAAGATGGCATACGAGCTCAATCTCACCCCAGCCCAGTATGAAGCTGTGTATGAGATAAACCTCGACTATCTGATGAGCATCAGTGGTAGGCACGACGTGTTTGGCAACTGGTGGACTCGCCGCAACATGGACCTGAGGCATGTGCTTACTCCCTGGCAGTATGACAAGTACATGGGCATGAACTACTTCTATCGCCCCGTGGCATGGGAGCATGACGGATGGCACTTCAGCATCTACAGCCGCTACGACAGGGGCAGAATGCACATGCCGCATCCGAAGGCATTTGCAAGCTACAGGGGTGGGAACAACCACAGGGACAGCCGCTTCTATGCCGACCGCCACATAGACAAGCCCCTGCGGCACCACAACGGTCCTACGGCGCACCATAGCGGCACTTGGCGTAACACGAGTCATCCTGGCAATGCAACAGTGGTAGTGAATGTCGACAACGGAAAGGGACACCACGCTCACGACCGTCACATTGCAGGCAAAAGCGATGGCAAGGGCAAGACTTCCGGGCGCTTCGGTGCAAGCAGGAGATAATCACCTTAATATATTTAATTCCATGAGCCTAGCACCCATGAGGTGCAAAGCAAAAACACGAAAGGGGGAGCTTCATCGGTGAGGCTCCCCCAAGTTTATTTGAGTTCTTAAGTTTTTGAGTTGATGAGTTGGTGAGTTATAACCTTTTAACCTCCTAGATGTTGGGTGTGTCCCACACTTTGGTCTTCGAGCAGGAAGTGGAGACGGTCTGGTTGGCCACCTTCAGCATGAAGTCGCCTTCCTCCAGTGTCCACCGTCCGTCGGCCCCCACGAATGCGAGGCTCTTTGCAGGCAAACGGAAGGTGACGGTCTTCACCTCACCGGGCTGCAACTCCACCTTTGTGAAGTCACGCAGGCGGCGGTTGTCGGGCACGATGCTTGCCACGAGGTCGCTGCTGTAGAGCAGCACAGCCTCCTTGCCGGCACGGTTGCCCGTGTTCTTCACATCCACGCTGACGGTGAGTATATCATCGGCAGTAAACGATTTCTTGTCTACCCTTAGGTTGGAATACGCATAGGTGGTGTAGCTCAGTCCGTAGCCGAAGGGCCACTGCAGCGACACCTTTGCATCGTAGTCGTAGGCACCCTCCATGGTGCCCACCTCCTCACTCACCTTGTAGTCGTAGGTGTTGAGCGAGTTTATCTCCTTAGGATAGGTGTAAGGCATCTTGGCAGAGAAGTTTGCATCGCCGGCAAGGAGGTTGGCCAGCGCGTCGGCTCCGTAGTTGCCCGGCAGCAGCACGTTGACGATGGCGTTTGCCAGCGGCTCGATGTCGGCGATGAGGCGGGGACGGCCCTCGTTGAGCACGAGGATGATGGGTTTTCCAGTCTTGGCCAGCTCCTTCACCAGGTTGCGCTGGTTCTCCGAGAGCCTCAGGTCGGTGAGGTTGCCAGGGGTCTCGGTATAGGAGTTCTCGCCAATGGCAGCTATGATGACATCGGCCTGGGCAGCGGCAGCCACGGCCCTGTCGATGTGAGGGGTGTTCTCCTCAAAGTACTTCCCTTTCTCATTGTAGGTGACGCCCTGCTCCAGTATGATGTTCTCCTTACCGTACTTCAGGCACAGAGCCTCGTAGACGGTGTTGGATTTCTCGGCCAAGTCTTCGGCCTTCGACCCCTGCCATGTATAGCTCCATCCACCGTGCAGACAGCGCATCTGGTTGGCATTGGGACCGGTGAGGAGAATCTTTTTTGAGTTCTTGGACGAGCCAAGCGGCGAAGCGGAGCGAAGAGTTAGGGGTAGGATGTTGCCTTCGTTCTTCAGCAGGACGATAGACTCCTCGGCGGCTTGGAGTGCTTTCTGTGTATGCTCTTCGCTGCCAAACTTCTCATAGCCCTTGCCACCGGTGTTGGGCTGGTCGAAGAGGTTAAGGCGGTATTTCACCCGGAGAATGCGGCGCACAGCATCGTCTATGCGTGACATCTTCACCTGTCCCTCCTCAACGAGCTGCTTAAGCAGAATGCAGAAGTCTACACTGTAGGGGTCCATAGACATGTCTATGCCGGCGTTGATGGCGATGCGGATGGCGTCTTTCTTGTCCTTGGCAACTTTCTCGCGCGTGAACAGATTATTTATATCGGCCCAGTCGGTGACAAGCATGCCGTCCCACTGCAGGTCCTCCTTCAACCATTTTGTCAGATACTCGTAGCTGGCATGCACCGGCACGCCGTTGATGGAGCCAGAGTTGACCATCATGGTAAGCGTACCGGCGAGGGCGGCAGCCTTGAAAGGCTCGAAATACTTCTCACGCAGCATCTGGGGCGACACGTAGGCAGGTGTGCGGTCCTTGCCACTCCAGGGTGCACCGTAGGCAAAGTAGTGCTTGGTGCTGGTAGCCACGTTGTACTTACCCAGATGGTTAGGGTCGTCACCCTGATACCCTTTAATTTGTGCCTCCACCATGCGGGCATTGACGATGGCATCCTCGCCGAAACTCTCCCAGATGCGTGGCCAACGGGGGTCGCGCCCCAGGTCTACCACTGGGTTGTACACCCACGGACAGTTGGCAGCACGGCTCTCGTAGGCTGTAATGGCTGCTCCTGTGCGTGCCAGCTCAGTATTGAACGAGGCTGCAATATTGATGGGCTGTGGGAAGAGAGTTCCCCCCTGTGTATAGGTGACGCCATGATTATGGTCGAGGCCGTAGATGTCGGGTATGCCGATGTGCTTCATCGACTTCTCCTGAATGAGCTGTATCCAGTACTGCCACTGCTCTACCGTTGCAGCACGAGTGGCAGGGGCGTTGAGTATGGAACCCACCTTGTACTTGGAGATGATGGTGTCGAGCATGGTCTCGTTGAGTTGCCAGCCCCCACTCGGATCGTATTTACCCATGATGTCGAAGTTAAGCTCCAGCATCTGGCCTATCTTCTCGTCGAGGGTCATCTTCTTGAGGGTCTTCTCTATTTTCGCCTCCAAAGCATTGTCGCGCGGTATGGCAGGCTGTGCCGATGCCATTGTGACAGTCAATAGCATTGCAAGTGCAAACAAGAACTTGTATATCTTCATAGTTGTAGAAATTGTTGTTGGTTGTTAATCGGATAACAAAAAACGCAGAGCAGCTGCGAATGATTGGTTCGCAGCTGCTTTGATGATGTATCGGCTTACTTCTCTGGCAGCATGACCACCTCTGTATGGTTACCGCTCTTAAGCAGGTTGTCACGCACAAACTTGCTGAGCGACTCGGGTGTCATGGCATTTACTGTCTTCTTGTAGTCATGGTAGATGTCAACGCCATAAGTACGCATCTTGTCGATGGCTCCAATCCAGTAGCCGTTGGTCTTGGCGTCGATGTCTATCTGCTTGAGCATGTAGTCCTTCACCTTCTGCAGCTGGTCGGGGTCAATGCTCTTTGCCACGCTCTCCATGCCCTCGTGAAGCAGGCGCAGGGCTATCTCGCTCTTGTCGGGGTTCATGGGGCAGTAGGCCATAACCATCAGGCGGTGGTTCTTGGCACCGAGGTTCAGCTGACCCACGGCACCGCAGGAGTAGGCAGCGCTCTCGTCCTCACGTATGGTCTTAAGGTAGATCATCTGCAGTATCTGTCCTACGGCATCAACCTTGACGGCGTTCTCCAGGGTATATGGCGTGTTGGCCCACCATATCTCGCGTACCATGGCTTTGGGGCTCTCGGCCTTCATGGTGAAGTGGTTCTTCACCTCGCCCTTTGCCAGGGTCTGTATGTCGGTAGCCTTGTCGGGTGCCTCTCCTGTAGAAGGCAGCGACGCAATGTACTGCTCGATGAAGGGCTTGATGGAGTCGGTGTCAAACTTTCCAACGAAAGCGAAGGTGAATGCCGATGCGTTGCGTGTACGCTCGCGAGCTATCTGCAGCATACGGTCGTAGTTCATCTTCGGCAGGTCTTCCACATGAGGAATCATATAGCGCGGGTTGTGAGCGTACATGGTGTTGGCCAGCGAGTCGCTGAACACCATGTCGGGCGACAGTGCCATATTCTTCAGGGCCATGTCGAGCATGTTCACCAGGTTGGCATACTGTTTCTCGTCCTTGTTGAGGTTGGTGAAGTAGAGGTATGTCATCTGGAACATCGTCTCAAGGTCTTTCGGTGTAGAGTGTGCCGTGACATACTGGCGTGTGTCGCCCAGCTTGATGTCGGCGTTGGCCTTCTTTCCTGCCAGGGCTTTCTCCAGCTCAGTGTTCGAGAAGTTTCCAAGTCCGCTAACACCTATAGCCTCGTCGAAGAGCTTCAGGTTGGACACGTCGTCAGGATTGCTGTACATGCTCTTACCGCCTGCGGCCCAAGCCTGCATCCTAATCTCGTCGTCCTTGTAGTCGGTAGGCATGAGCAGCACGGTAGCACCGTTAGAGAGCTTCAGCTCCTTGTATCCAAAGGTCTTGTCGGTGGTTTCCTTGACAATAGACCCCTTCTGTGGCATCTCGCTGATGAGCGGCTCGTCCTTAACATTGTCCACGTAAGGAGTCAACTCCCCACTGCGGGCCTTCTCTACAGCGGCCTTCATGTCGGCCTCGGTGGGATAGGTAAGACCGTCGGCCTCGCGTGCCCACTCCATCACGATGAGGTTCTTGTCGGAATCCGTCACCATTTCGGGCAGCAGCTGATTGATGGCATCTATGGGGATGTTGGGAGCCAGCATCTGCATAATCTTGTAGAGCATCTCTACCGACGGGATAGGCTCGCCCTTGAGGAAGTTGTCGCGGTAGTCGTCGCCATAGCTGTCGTTGGTTATCTTCGCACGGTTGGTATAGAGCTTCTCCAGCGAGCTGAGGTATTCGGTCTTGGCACGCTCATACTCCGTAGCGGTGAATCCGAACTTTGCCATTCTCAGAGCCTCGCGCATAATGGCGGTAAGCGCCTCCATGTCGCGGCCCTCCTTGGGTACGCCTAATATCTGGAAAGCATCCTTTGTTGATGCCAACTGGTAATTGTCGTCATAGCCGTAAGCCTGGACGAACGGACAGTCGAGCTCGTTGGTAAGTTCCTTCAGACGCTCGTTGAACATCGACGAAACAACCTCCTTGACATATAGCTCGACAAGATACTCCATGCCCTTCTTCTCTTCGGGCTTGGTGGTATCGTGCTTCATGAAGAAAATAATCTGGTTCACCTGCATCTCCTTGTCTTTTTCGAAGATATAGATGGCCTCTTCGTTGTCGGGCACCTCCTCTGGCACCACCTTCGGAGCCTTCGGGTCTACCTTGATGCCTCCGAAGAGCTCTTTCACCTTAGCCTCGAAGTGGTCTACATCAATGTCGCCCACAATGATGATGGCCTGATTGTCGGGGCGATACCACGTCTTGTAGTAATTCACCAACTCCTTGCGCTTGAAGTTATCAATCACTTCCATCTTTCCGATAGGCATGCGCAGGCCATACTTCGACCCGGGGTACATCTTTGGCAGTGCCCTCATAACTATACGCTGTGAGGGGCCGTCGCCCAGACGGTACTCATTGTGCACCACGTCACGCTCTTTGTCTA
>CAMYZK010000109.1 GCA_947303825.1 uncultured Prevotella sp.
GCAAGGTATTGTCTTTCGCTCGGCTCTGCCGCTTGGCTCGTCCAAGAACTCCTTTAACTCTTTTAACTCCCTTAACTCCTTTAACTCCTTTAACTCCTTTAACTCCTTTAACTCCTTTAACTCCTTTGATAATATAAATGATAATTAAACTTAAAATAAACGGCAAAGTTAAGCTTTGTTAGTAAATAATGCTTAACTTTGCCATTCAAACAAACAATAAACTAATAATGCTACTTATGAAGAAATTCTACTTGCTATCATCTCTTTTCTTTCTTGCTGCAGTGACGGCTTCGGCACAGGGCGAAGTGGCCGACAAGTCGTACACGCTGACTAAGAACCGCGTCATCTATCTCACCTGCGACACGATGACTGTAGACCCGGCCTATCCTGCTGACACGCTCTACTGGAATGCCAACACCCTGCAGAACCCCTTCAACGACGCAGGCATGGCCCTCAACGGCATGGATGCCACCGACTGGAACTACCAGGTGGCCTTCCGCACAGACTATACCGACCCAGAGACGGGATTCACCATTAACCGTGGCTACTACCGTGGCATCACCCTCATGGAGACCACCCTGGGACTCTACGGCACGTACCAGACGCTGGAGGGCGAGGAGTTTGACTACTCGGCAGGCTATAAGAACCTGAAGAAGGCCATTCTCTACTTCGTGCCCCTGCCCAATGCCAAGTGCGCCAGCCACGGCTATAACTACAACCACGACCGCCTGCCCAGCAACGGCGGACGCATAGAGGCGCAGTATATGAACGTGGATGGCACGCCAAAGTCGAACAATGCCTACCGCGACGCCACCATAGGCACTACCCTCGTCAGCGGAGGCACACCCTGTGAGGTAGACGCCGAACACCCGGAGGGAATGAGCTACGATGAGTACCTGTACACCCTCTCCGACTGTCCGCTCAACTACGAGGCTCTCGACGACGATGCCTTCATCACTGGCTATAACGCCGCCTGCATCACCATCGACAAGCCGTTTAAGCTTGCCGTTGACCTGACGAACGCACAGCGTTCCTCGAAGTATGAGGACCAGGTGGAGGATGGTAAGCCGACAGAGTTTGTCAAGATGCCTATTGACGGACTGGATGAGCTGGAGATGTCCTACTATTTTGCAGACGTAAAGGACTCATGGCCCTTCGACCGTGAGCCTACTGAGGAGGAGGTAGGAACCTACACCTCGGCCACAGGTTATAACCTGTCAACGCAGAGGTTTGGTAAGAAGGTGGCCTGGAGTGCCGACACCCCCATCAAGGTTGGCATCAAGCGCCGTCTCTACCTCGTAGGCATTGGTCTGCTATGCGGCACCGAGGGTGCACAGACCGAATACCTGAACGCCGGTGACTATAATGTCGTTCCTGCCTTCACCACCGAGAAGATAGCTGCCTTTGGCAACACCGTCAGCGGCGACCTGCCCGCCGATCCCTGGGCCGACCGTCGCATAGGCAAAGCCCACGGCGGCCAGCAGGACGCCATCGCCACTGTGCTCAGCGGTTCTCCCGCCGAGGCACCGCTATACAACCTGCAGGGCCAGCGCGTTGATGCCAGTCACAAGGGCATCGTGGTGCGCAATGGAAAGAAAGTGGTGAACAAATAGACTGAGCCGACAGCCATATATGGAAAAGGTACATGTCATCAACAGCATCCGCCAGATGGCACAAAGCGTGCTTCCCAAGGGCAGCAAGCTCTTCCTATATGGCTCGCAGGCAAGAGGCGACAGCCACCGGGACTCCGACTGGGACTTGCTCATCCTCGTTGACAAACCAGTGATGAACACGAGTGAGCGGGAAGACCTCATCTTCCATTTCACGCAACTGGGGTGGGACCTCAACGAGGACATCAGCGCAAGGGCATACACCATCACACAATGGTACGACAGTCCCCATACCATGTTCTATTTTAATGTAGAAGAAGACAAGAAACTACTCTATGAGTCTTAAGCAAGAAGAACGTGACGTCATTGTCATCCTCGAACTGGAGAAATCGGCAAAGACGCTGGCGCAGGTATCCATCATGACGCAGAATGGAGTCTGGGAGATGGCGGCCAACCGTCTATACTATGCCCTATACCATGCTGTCAGCGCGTTGCTCATCAACGGCCATCATGAGGTAGGTACCCATCGCGGAGCGGTCAATAAGTTCAGCCTGTTCTATGTAAAGAAAGGCATCTTCACCCCTGAAGAGGGGCGACTCTACTCACAGCTGCAGCAGCTGCGTGAGGACGGCGACTATAATTGCGCCATCGATGTGTCGAAAGAGGATGTAGAGCAGAAGATTCTGCCCACCACGCTACTCATAGAGAAGATAAGAGAATTTATCAAAACGGAAAAAGCATAAACCTTTTTGTATCAACAATCTTTATTATTAACTAAAACTAACAACAGCATGAAAAAACTTTTCGCAATGGCAACCCTAGCGGTTGCAGCAATGAGTGCCAGTGCGCAGTTGCCTGAATGGGCGACCGCACACTCACCACTAGTGCCTTGGGGCAGTTCTGCTGAGGTAGAGATTACTTCCGACCTCGTTTCGCAGGCAAGTGATGGGAAATGGTATCTTACAGAAGAAGCAAAGAAATGGGTTGTCTACGAGCGTGACGGCGTTTTCGCTGCCGACAACGAAGTGTTCATTTCTGGCCGAAACCAGTCAATGTATGACATTTACTCAGAAAATGACGAGCCGAATGTATGGAACAATGACTGGAACAATCCAAACTACTTTAGCTACCTTTCGAAGGCTGGTAGCAATAACGGTCTTTTCAAAGTCAGTAAAACCAAGTTCCCTCACTTCTATGTAACTAATACAGACAAGGTGAAGGCTTACTTCCAAGGTGACGGTGGCAAGGCTGGAAAGACGGGCACACCACAGCTAGACATCATTGACCTTTCGAATCCTAACGACACTATCCATCTTACAACTGACCACCAACTTTACAAGGGTCTGATGGAGTCAGTGATGTTCTCCTATGAACTTGACAGGACAAAGTCATACGAGATTATTGCCCACACTGTTGGAATGGCCAATGACCTTGTCATGACAGCAATCAAGCTCTACGGAGACCAGGCTCCGATGCGTGAGGATGGCCTCATCATCAGCGGCTCTGAGATTGGCAACTACATCAACCAGCACCTGGCAGCTTATCCTGAGGTGACCGACTTCACCCTCGAGGGTAGCGGCAGGTACACCATCAAGGAGGGCATCACCGCTGCAGGCAAGTTCACCCTGACAGGCGACAAGGCTGCTCCTGCCACCATCGATGCTTCGGCCCTTGCTGCTCCGTTTGTGCAGTTCGCTACAATTGCCGATGATGCAGAGAAAGATGCTAACGGCTTCGTTGCTGCTACCAGTGTTAAGTTTGCCAACATCAAGGTGAACGCCCTGGGTCAGTCTCTGTTCTCGTCGAACAAGCAGAACTACCTCGTTCCTGAGCTGACCATTGACAACAGCGTTATCGAACTGACGGCTAATCCATTCCTTATTGACTTCCGCGGCGGTGGCGTTGTGGCTAAGATGGCTGTCAGCAACAGCACCATCTGGGCAGCAACAGCTACTAGTAACTCGTTCTACACTGGTCAGAGTGGCAAGAAGGCTACTGAGGCTGGTCTAGAGGAGCAGATCTTCTCGTTCACCAACAACACGCTTAGCAACATCTGCTTTGGCAAGAACTTCTTCACACATCGTTCATCAGGCCAGACATGGCTGACCTATGAGGTGAAGAACAACATCATTGCCAACTGTGGTAAGGACAACTTCTTGGCTAGCCTGAATGGTGGCCAGAGCAGTCCCAACCCGAAGTACATCGTCGAGGGTAACACCTTCCTGAAGACTGTTACAACAACGAATGAGGACGAGACCACGACAACAGAACTGTCGAACATCAACGACCTGCAGTCGACAAGCGACGAGACTGAGGAAATAGTGAACCCCATTGCAGGAGTGCCCTTCACGCTGGCTAACGCCACGGCTGGCAACTTCAAGGTTGCTGCCAGCTCGCAGCAGGCCAAGAACATGACCGGCGACCCCCGCTGGCTCGTGCCTTACGCTACCGATGCCATCAAGGTTGAGGTTGACCTGGCCGAGAACACCGACTGGGTGAAGGCTGTCAACGACGCTCTTGCCATCAGCGAGGCTCCCTCAAGCATCACTGTACAGTTCTTCGAGGCTGGTGAGTATCCCACCTCTGCCGAGCTGAACACCAACTCGCCCATCACCATCCAGAACGGTTCTGACATTGGTGCCGGTGAGGCTACCATCGTGGTGAACAACGGCATGACCCTTGGCGGTACCATCAAGATTGACGGTATCAACCTGAAAGCCGGCGACGAGCTCGCTGCTCCTATCATCACCCTGCAGGGTAATCCTTACCTGCTGCAGGACAACGGCTTCTACAACATGGGCAGCATCCAGTTCAAGAATTTGAACATCAAGAGTGGCAAGCTGCAGATTCTCTATGGCAACAAGGTGAAGAACAAGATTAACGAGTTGCTCGTTGAGAACTGTGTCGTTGACGTTGACGGATGCACCAAGGTTCCATTCGACTTTAGCGGTGGCGGTGCCATTGGCGCTTTCAACATCAAGAAGTCTACCATCTGGGCTGCTAATCCTACCGACCAGTCGCTGTTCAGCACTCAGAGCGGTAACAAAGCTACTGAGGCAGGCTTCACCACTCAGAACTTGGCTATCGACAACTCTACACTCTACAACATTGCTAAGGGTAAGAATTTCTACACCCATCGTCAGTCTAACCAGACATGGCTGGCCTACTATCTGCGCAACAGCATCTTTATGAACGTTGGTAAGAGCGGTCAGGTGGTTAAGGGCATCAACGGTGGCCAAAACGGTAAGAACCCGGCTTGGACCGTCAGTGGTAACGTCTTCAACTTCGACGGCGCTGACACAAGTGCTGCTGAGTCAACTGGCGATGCCGACGAGCCCGTTCAGAACAACGTTGTTACTACCTCTGCTACCTTCGCAGGTCTTGCTGAGGGTAACTTCGACGGAAAACTGTTGCTGAGCTATGACTCTTATATTCCTTCTGCTGTTGGTGACCCACGTTGGAACGTGGCCATTGTTCCTGTTGTTGACGTGGACTACACCGCCAAGGTTGGTGTCAACAAGGAGTCTTGGGATGGTGCTAGCGGTACAGCCGGTAGCGTTACCACCTCTCTGGGCGTCACCACTCCACTGGTTGAGCTTTACAACTCTTCTTCAGCTGGTGTGAAGATGTCACAGAAGATTACTGGTCTGCCTAACGGTAACTATCTGGTGAAGGTGTTTGCTACCTCACACAACGCTCGTGGCGAGGATGGTGCTACACTTGGTGCTGGACTTGAAGAACCTGTAACTGCCAATGATGTGGCTTATGTTTTTGCTGAGACTGACGAAGTTGTCAAGACCTGGATTACTGCTTGCGGTGTTGCCCCAGGATTCCTGGAGGGCGAGCAGACCAATCCTTATACCATCGCTGTTGTCAAGGTTACCAACGGTGAAATGACCGTCGGCCTGGCTGTTGACAAGGAGAAGATGACTGGCTGGCACACCATCCAGATACATTCTCTTACCCGTCTGCTCCCGCTCGATGAGGCATGGGATGCTCTCGCAGCTTCTGTCGACATGGAGAAGAAGATGTCTGAGGCTGTGAAGACTCAGTTTGAGGCAGCAAAGAGTGCTGATCTTACTCTTGCCAAC
Source organism: uncultured Prevotella sp. (assembly GCA_947303825.1). Taxonomy (GTDB): domain Bacteria; phylum Bacteroidota; class Bacteroidia; order Bacteroidales; family Bacteroidaceae; genus Prevotella. Next base: position 5,702 of record CAMYZK010000109.1, read on the forward strand.
TACAAGACCCTGCAGGCTGCTGTTGCCAATGTCTTAACCAGCCAGAACAGCTATGGCATCATTGCTGCCGGTGTGATGGCCGACAACGACCTGGCTAACTGGAAGTGCACTACTGGTAACGTGTTCCACGTCAACACCTGGTCGACTGAGGGCAATTCTGATGGCTCGGGCATGACTACTCCGTTCATTGAGGACTGGTGCAATGCAAACGACGGATTCTTAGGTGACGGACAGATTGTTTGCACGCTGCCGTTCCTTGATGCTGCTAAGTACGAAGTATCTGCTCTCGTGCGCCTCTACAGCGAGAAGGGCAACACACCTGAGGGTGCTAGCTTCTTCGTTGGCGAGCAGAAAGAGACTGTCGCTGGCACAGAGTGTACTGCTGGCAACGCCAAGGGCATCTATGCTACCATGAAGGTCCAGGGTGATGTCGACGCAGAGGGTAACCTTAAGTTTGGTGTTGATGTGAAGAATGCTAACTTCAACTGGGTGGCTATCAAGAACATCACCATCAAGGAGATTGAGACTCCTGTTGGCATCGAGACCATTGCTACCGAGAACACCATCAACAACGGTGTCATCTACAACCTGAACGACCAGAAGGTGAACGGTGCGCTGAAGGGCGGCCTCTACATCATCAATGGCAAGAAGGTCGTGATTAAGTGAGCGACAAGCCGAGCTTGCTCAAGCTGTCCGAACGTGAACGAGCTCGAGCTTTAGCTCAAGGTCGTGATTAAGTGAGCGACAAGCCGAGCTTGCTTGAATTAAAAGTATGGCGGCATCCATTTGCGGATGCCGCCATCTTTTTACCCGTTTTGTTTGCAGGGTAGCCTTTTAAGAGACATCATCTTCTCTGGCAAACAACTAACCTATTCTACCGATGAGAAGTATATGCAGATTGCCAGTATGTTCAACTACATTAAAAATGTAGATGGGTCGGTTGCAGTTATGTGTCGCCTGATGGAAATAAGACTCTGTAATCTTTTCATTGGTGAAGACAACAACTCCGCTATCTATAGCCAAGGACAAATGGACAAAAACCAGTTCATCCGCGATGGCCAGCTGGACATGCGCCTCCTCATAGAGCGTTTCTCCGTGCACTTCAACGACATCTACCGTCCGGACAAGGACGACAAGTTTGTGGAGTCATGGGGACGGAAAATCTTCCTTACCTATATACGCCCCATCATCAACGGGATAGGCAACTTCTATATAGAGGCAGAGACACGCAACCTTACTCGCAGCGACCTTGTCATAGACTACCACGGCCAGCAGTATGTGGTGGAGCTGAAGATATGGCGTGGCAACAGCTATAACGAGCGCGGTGAGCAACAGCTGAAGGAGTATCTTGACTACTTCCACTTGGAGAAGGGCTATCTCGTCAGCTTCTGCTTCAACAAAAACAAACAGCCAGGCATCAAAGATGTTGCCGTGGGCAACAAGATTATCTGCGAGGCTGTTGTCTGAAAGCTTTGTTGTTGCTTATTCGCTCTTGAACAGGTCTTTTATTCCTCCTATGCTGCCCATGAGGTTTGTTGCCTCGTAGGGCAGGTAAACGGTCTTGGTCTTATCGCCCTGTGCCAGCTCTTCGAGCATCTGTATGTACTTCTGTGCCAGCAGGTAGTTGGCGGGATTGGTGCTCTTGCCCACAGCCTCGGTGATAAGCTCTATGGCCTTTGCCTCTGCCTCGGCCTTGCGTATGCGTGCCTGTGCCTCACCCTCGGCGTGGAGTATGGCCTCCTGCTTGGCTGCCTCGGCGCGGTTCACCACGGCTGTCTTCTCACCCTCAGAGGCCAGGATCTCGGCAGCCTTCTCACCCTCGGATGTGAGGATCTGAGCGCGCTTGTTACGCTCGGCCTGCATCTGCTTCTCCATGGCGGTGAGCACAGAGTCGGGCGGGGTGATGTCTTGCAGCTCCACGCGGTTCACCTTCACTCCCCACTTGTCGGTGGCATCGTCGAGCACGGCGCGCAGCTTGGTGTTGATGGTGT
>CAMYZK010000110.1 GCA_947303825.1 uncultured Prevotella sp.
ACATGGCCTACGGACAAGCAGCCGCTATATAGCGAGATAGATATTATGGAAGTCTTTGGAAACAGAAAGGTGTCGGCTCATACAGCTCACTCGCAGCTCACCACAAGTCGGCGACGTCATGGCCAGCGTAACACCTTCAACTACGCTTGCGATGTCACCAAATGGCATGTCTATGGAGTTATTTGGACAGAGGACAGCATCGTCTGGACGGTAGATGGGGTGAAGGTGGGAGAATACGATAAAACGACCGACAAAGACCTTCTTGCACAAGGCCAGTGGTCTTTTGACTATCCGCTTTTCATCATACTTAATCAGAGCGTGGGTATGGGCGGCTACGACTATTTCATGCCACAGACAAATAAGACTTACGAGACACAGTTCGACTGGGTGAGGGTGTACCAGAGAGTGAGATGATGCCCGGGTGCTATTGCGTTTTGATGCCGCCTTTGCGTGTAACCGTGTATTTCACCCTATGAGTAAAGACAATGGAAAGCACATAGCATGCATGTAAATGGTTGTATTCAGTAGATGCTGTCTCCTGCTTGAGCGACAGGCTGTCGTGTCCATCTACCTTCACAGTACAGTTGTCCACCTCGATAAGGCCGTCTGCCTCAGAGACTACTACGGCGTGCAGCCCGGGACTAAAGTGCAGATGGCCGACAGCTTCGGTGGGAGGGCCTAGAATCTCGTCCTCGATGCACAGCGCTCCGTTTCTCAGTTGGAAACTCCGCCAGTGTATGGCACTGTTCCCGAAACCGTTGTGGCTGGCAATGATTTCCGACGGGTTGTCTGAAGAGGTATCCTTGAGCAAGGTGACTTTCGCCCTCCTGCCCACGCGGAACCCTCCCCACACATGCGAGGAGTCTCTTCCGCCTACCGTCACGGTGTTGTGTGCTGCTGTGCTGCGTTCATATTGTCGGCGGCTGTCTTTGTTATAGGTGGAGATGCCAGTGTCTACAATGACTGGCTGACCGTCGATGCGCAACTCGTAGTTGAAGGTGTCGGCATGGGAGTGGCCTGGCTGATAGGTGGCTGTTATGTTGCCTATATCGAGAATTGCCTCCATGCCCTTGTCTGTCAGCTTCCTGTATCCACATTCCCTGAGAGTGACGGGACTCCACGATATGTTCAGCCTTTGCGCATAGTCGAACAGTTCTTTGGCTGTTGGTGCAATGCCGTATGCCGAATCGTTGAGAAGGGGTATGGAGCCGTCGCTATAGATGATGCTCTGCAGATGACCCAGCATCAGAGAAGCCTTCTGCCTGAGTGTGTCGCTAAAAGCCTCTTGTTTGTCAAACAGCTTGTTGTTCGTAGAGAAATTGATGCAGTCGAGCAGCCGGTCGAGTAAGATGCAGTGGTACATGGGCGACTGCTCATAGTGAGCACCGTCGGGCAGCAATTGCTCGTCCAACTGTCTGAGCATCAGTCGCGAAGCTTTGCGAAAGAGCTTCTCGTCGCAGAAATAGATGGCGGCGATGGTGAGGGCATAGCTGTCCTCAAGCAGGTGGTTGCCCAGCAGATGATACTCCAGCTTGCGTTCCAGCAGCAGTGCCTGCGCGTACATGCTGTCGAGACGTTGCCTGCTCAGACATTCAGGGTGCGTGCAAAAGAACTTGGCCCAGTTGATGATGCGCAGGGCAGTTGGATAGGGGTTCTGGCCAATGTGGTTGGCAGGCAGCTCGTCAATGAACTTGTCAATCCACTCAAGGCATTCCTCTACGGCAATGCCTTCCTGCTCCAGCCAGTCCATATAATTTTGGTTGTAGACCCATAGTGGCCCGTGCTCCATGTTTCCCCACCCCATGAAACCATCTGTGATGTTTAGGAATGTGAATAGTCCGTCATTAAGGCAAGATGGCTTGGATATCGGTTTGTCGATCTTCGCCTGATGCTTTGCCTCTGGCGCACTCATAGGGATAAATGCAGGGCGGCGCAGCCTGTTTTTTATCTGACCGGCAATCTGTATGGGCTTCAGGTGCGAGACGGTCTCAGCCAACAATGACAGTTTATTCAGCATTTCTTGTTTCTATAACAGATTGTCTAGAAAGATTTTCATTGCTTTGTCAGGCTGATAGTCTTCAGCCTTCCTTCTGCAAGCCCCTCTCATGGCGTTCACCTTTTCCGGGGCATTTGCCAACTCCATCAGTTTCTCACTTATGGCACTGGCCGATCGTGGTTCCACCAGGAATCCTGTATTCCCTTCTTCCACCACCTCGCCATTAGAGTTCCAGTTTGTTGCTACGGCAGGCAGCCCGGCAGCCATAGCGTCTATGAGCGTCTGTGGAAATCCTTCCCCATCGTAATAGGTAGGGAAAATCATGGCGAAGTAGTTCTTTAGCACTGGTGTACACTTGTCAAAGTCCACCAGTCCCTTGTATTGTATCTCCTTGGGTTGATTCTCCATCAACTTTGTGAACCATTCTTCCTGTTCCACCTTGCCGTAGAGGTCAAGGGTGAACAGCGTCTTCCCTGCTTTACTGTTGCAGGTTTTTACTGCGTCTATGGCCTCGGCTATACCCTTCAGCTTGGTCATCCGGGTAAAGACACACACAGGGAACGGGGCATTCGTATTGCTATACATTTCTTTCTCGTCAACGATGGTTGTCTTCTTGCAGTTGTACATTGTCACAGCATTGTTCACCCCCATTTCTTTCATGTCTCTTTCCATGCCATCTGTCTCCATATAGAGTAGATGGAATCTTCCAAAAAGCTTTCGGAAGAGCCGGTGCCTTTTGGAGAAGGCTGGCAGCCAGCCGCCTACTACGGTATAGTGAATCCTGCGCCGAAAGAAAAGGTTGAGCATGGCAGTAAGCGGGATAACCATCCATATTCCTTTGCGCGATGGCATCACCGCCACATTCCTGTGATGCAGCAGCAAGCTAAATATGACGAAAGGCAGTTTGACAATGTTGATCCAACGGCCGTATGTGTTCTTCAGCGTCACTTCCTGCCTGCCACAGTTCCTCTCAAGAATGTCACCCACCATCAGCGAACGACCTATCTGGCCTCCTGTTACCTCTTTGCCTGAGCCGAAGTTACCAAGAAATGCTACTTTCTTCATTCTCCTCAGTGATAAAATGTATGGCTTACTCGTGTTTCCTTATGGCATTACCAATGGCCTCCAGCCATCCGTGACCGTACTTCTGGTCGGGCTCCACATAGTTGCCCTCACCCCATTCGTTCCATGACTTCAGGAACAGAATCTGGTGTTCAGGCTGTTTGTCGCTGAGGAGCTGAATGGCCTTTTCTGTATAGAGCTGAAAATTGTCGGGAGAGCTACCGGTCACGATTTCCGTCTTTGACCCTGCCCTGGGCGTGCGGTCCCACTGAGGCAACAGCGTGGGGTAGACATTCTCCCAGCGGTCTTCCTCCACATAGTAGTTGTCCATCAGGCATCTGTAGTCTATCTTTGAGTAAGATGGCAGGAAAGAGTTGAATGTCAGCAGTTTCATCATCATCTTTGCTCTGCCCTGTGCCAATGCAACGGCTCGGCGATAGCCTTGTGACATAACGGCGTCAAACCCCAGGTCAAGCACTGACTCATAGTATTCCTTTGCCATGTCGGCAGAGTAATAGTTGGCTTTTTTCCCTGCTAATGCCTTACCCGTATTATCGGTCTGTCCCACGAAGTGAATTCCCTTCAGACCGTTCGCTTGTGCCAGCTTCTGCCACAGGTCGATGAACTCTCTGCCATCGGGGATATGCCTTGGGGCCCACACTGCAAAGAGTGGCTTACCGTCAACCTTGATGTAGCGCGGGTCGCGGAAGGCCGGGAGCAGGTAGTTGAAATGGGCGATGTAGTCTTCGCGCGAATACTCCATCTTCATTATCATGGTGTCGCGACGCAGGCTGCTGCCTTTCTCCCATGTCTTGCTGGTCCAGTCGTGGTTGGCCCAGCAGATGCAGAACGGGAAGTCGGGTTTCCCGCTCTTCAACACTTCCTCGAAAGGACGCTGCAAGAGCTGTTTTCCATTGCCAAACCAATAGTGGTAGTAGCAGAAGCCCTCCAAGCCTGCCTCTCGTGCCAGCTCAGCCTGCTGTTCCCGTACTTCTGGCAGTCGCAGGTCGTAGAAGCCCAGGTCGGCAGGCAAATGTGGCTGGTAGTGTCCTCGGAACAAGGGCCTGGCCTTCACCACATTGTTCCATTCCGTAAAACCCTTTCCCCACCATTCGTCGTTCTCTGGAATGGGGTGGTATTGGGGTAGGTATAATCCTATGATTCTTGGTTTCATTTTATTTAACTCGCTGCTTGCCCATGTTCCCCCTTCGTGGTTTTTTATTTGGTGTATTTCCATTCTTTTATTGTACGTCGTCAAGATTCATGCGGTTCAGCGGGTCAATTGTGTAGTTGTCTTCGGGTATCTGTGGGCCCGCTGTATTGAAGAATCGTTCCATTGCTTCCAATTTTTCCGCAAAGTTAGTTATTTTACTTGAGAATACAAAAGAAAAGAGGGAAACTTTTTCCAGTTAGCGAGGGGGCGTGCCAATATCCACTGTCTCAGAGGGCCGGTTATTCGCTGTAAGCTGTCGATGATAATATGTCAGTGTAGAAAATGTAAACGTTCTTTGCGTTATTCTCTTTCGTGTATAACTGGTTTACTACGTCGAATGCCTTACGGGTATAGTCATCATAATAGGCTATCGGGTGGTCGGCCACCTCTGCCAGCAAAAGAGCAAGCTGTTCGGTCGACTCATAGCGTAGAGCCACCTCTTGGCCTGTCATTTCCAAGGCGTTGTCAAGCTGCTCCTTGGTGCCGCTAGTGTTCCGGCCAATGACCAGGCATCCTTGCTGCATGGCTTCGGGCATACTGAAGCCAAAGCCCTCAACTGGCGAGGATACAATCAAGGCACGTGCCTCCCGCATCAATTCGGAGATGTCGTCTCTGTTGCCCAGGAACTCTACCAATGCAGTAAGGTTGTTCTCTTTGACAAATCTCAGCTGCTTGTTGTAATAAGCTGCATCGGCACAGCCGCCCGCCACCTTCAGATGAAGCGGATTACTTGTTCTTCCCGCATATTGCTTATAAGCCTCCAGCAGTTGGTCTAATCCTTTGGCAGGCTGTATACGCCCAGCAAAGAGAAAGAAGTCTTTGGCATGGCCTATAGCCATATCGGTTCTTTTCGACAGCACACCGTCATATATCACCCTAGATTGTGGAGTCTTGTCGTTATGATAGAAATGACTCTGTACGGCTTTGGTGATACAAATGGAGAAAGACTGTGAGAGGCTCAGCTGCCGGATAAACGAACCCTTGGTGGGAAAATAATGCATTCCTATCATGTCGGCAAATTCGCGGATATGATAGATATGTGGAATTCCTGCTTTCTGCGCTGCATCGAACCCAATACGGACGACACTTGAGTTTGAGTGTACAATGTCAATCTTGTTCTCCTTTACGTACTCTGTCAACGCTCTGGTGGCCTTATGGTTTACAATGATTCTGGCAGCAAGCTTGAGGATGAACAGCAGACGTTCCTTCGTTGTATGAAAATATGGATAAGCAGAGGAGCGGTAAGTAAGGACTAGGGTGGCTATGTTTCTGGCTTTTATTTCTTGCGTAATTCCGTCGTCACCTGGAACGACGACAAATGGACGGATGTCGTATTGCTGCAATTCCACCAACATGTTCAGGAATGCTTTGGCAGCCCCGTCTGATGCTGTTGTTGAATGAAGAATATACGCAATGTTCATGTGTCGGCAGTATTTAAGTCAATCACACTATATTGAGAGTCCTCGTCTGCTGCTTGGCTGGTGGCCTGAGGCTTGTCGGCCAACGATGTCTTGCTCAGGTAGGCTGCGGCATAGAGTGGCAGATAGATGTTCTCCCACAGCATGAAGGCAGAGGCCCAGAAATAGAGGGCAGCAATAGAGAGAACGGCAAACAGTGCACGCTTGTTGGGAGTGTACATCAGGGATATGAAATAGAAGGCGAAAAGCAAGACTATGCCCACTATTCCGTTCTCATAATAGAACACACGGTAGCCGGCGTTGCCAAATTCCACAACCTCGAATTTGCGTCCGAAGACAATGTCCGACGATTCCACGTAGTTCTCGTAGTCAGCTTCGAATTGACCTGTCACACGGTTGTCGCCAGCTATCTCTCCGTCGTCAATCTCCAAGCGGAGCATGATAAGGTCGTGTACCAGATTGTCGCCGCCGTTGTAGGTGAACGTAGCTATTGTTGCCAATGCCAGGAAAGCAATGACGGCGGTCAGCTTGCGTGCCACCTTCTTTCCCGCTGTCCATGAGTTGAAGAACATGATGGCAACCAGATAGACGTAGGATGCCACAGAGAAGGTGAAGAAGATGGTGGCCAGCAGTACTACGTTGTACCATTTGCGCCATTGGCCGCGCTGGGTGAAGAGAAGAAAGGCACAGGCAGTTCCAATGTGACTGGGCTCAAGGAAATAGGAGTTGAAACGGGGGAAGATATGGAAAATGTCGGCATCGGCAACCAGAAACAGGTAATAGTTGGAGAAAGAGTAGTATTCGCTAAACACGGCATTTCCACAGGGGAGGGGAAATCCCAGAAGATAGAAGAAATGGCCGGCCAGAGACGGAACTAGCAACAAGGCCATGGCCTTGCATATAAAGGTCATCAGTTTGGGAAGCCTGTCTGTGCTGAGCCTGAAGAGTGTATACAAGAAGGAAAAGCGGAAAATCAGTATGATATATCCGTTGACGTTGCTTTCCATGGAAATGCACTCGTAGATACAGAAAGCAACAAGTGCCATCATGGGCAGCAGGAAGTCGTTGCGGGTAAAGATGGGGGCCTGCATGGTGTTCGACACCAGATAGGCGCTGACAACAAGGCCTGCGGCAGGAATAGGATAGAGGCTGCCTATCATCCACATGAACCAAGGATTGAGCGACCCTAGGAAGGCAACAAGCATTCCTGCATAGAGTAATGCCGTGGCCAGCTTCTCCTTCTCTATCAGATATAGGTCTGAAAGCCTGAACGTGAGTTTCATCTCTTCATCCTGGCTTTAAACAGATAGGCCACGTACTGCCGTTCTCCTTTGTTTAGCGACAGCTTCCATGCCACCGCCAGTCCCACAAGCACTGACAGCATAACGGTTACCACAAAGCGGAAGGGGAAATGCATTACTCTTGTGCACCCCCAGCTGAAGAGCAGCAGGGTGGCAATGAGTGGAAGTATGGGGAGCACCGTCTGCCGCAGATAGTCGGCAATGTCAAGCCCTGCTGTCACTCTGAGATAGGGGAGGCGCATTGCGGCAACAACAGCCTCGATGATGATTATTACCCACATGACCGACTCCAGGGAATGGCCATTGTCAAGCAGCCACCAGCCTATGGGCAGGCAGAGCAGCTTGGGGGTGAACATCAGCAGTGTGTAGACACCAATGCGGCCCTGGGCCTGATTGGCGGCATTCAGTCCGATGGTGAACTGGTCAACAAGGCAGGTGGCCAAAGTGAAAGTACAGAACATGGTGGTGTTTTCAGGCACTACCTTCAACCACACTGCCAATATCGAAGGCAATTCTACAAGGAGCGGGATGGAGGCCAGCGACAGCAGTATGGCAGAGAACTTACTTTCCTTGCCAGCCAGCATGAGCATACGCTTGCGGTCGCCTTCGCCTTCTGCCTTCATTATCTGCGGGTTCATGGCATTGACAATGGATGAGCTGACAAAGGCCAACAACAGCATTGAAGTGATCCGTTCGCAG
>CAMYZK010000111.1 GCA_947303825.1 uncultured Prevotella sp.
TGATGTCCATATCCTGACGGCAGTCGTCGAGCACGGTGGCGGCATAGAAGTAGCCTTTCTTCCCTACCCTGTTTCCACCGCACAGCAGTTTGGCACCCTGCTTGATGGCACGCTCCACCTTCTCTGTGACACTCTCCAGTGCACGCTGCTCTACCAGCGGACCCATGTCTACGCTCTCGTCGGCGCAGGGGTCGCCCACCTTCACAGCCATCATCTTATCGACAAGAATCTTTGTAAACTCGGCCTTCACTTCCTTCTGCACATAGACACGCTCTGCATTGTTGCAAATCTGGCCGTTGTTACCTATGCGGCTGTCTACTATCCACTGTGCAGCCTTCTCCAGGTCGGCATCCTTCATAACGATGGCGGGAGCCTTGCCACCCAACTCCAGGCTGACCTTTGTGATGTTCTTAGAAGCGGCTGCCATGATGCTCTCACCAGCAGCGACACTGCCCGTCACGCTGACGATGTCAATCTTCGGACTTCCAGCCATCTCATTACCAATGACACTGCCCTTACCGGTTACTATGTTGATGACACCAGCAGGCAGGCCAATCTCGTCGACCACCTTGGCAAACTCGGTGCAGTTCTCTGGTGTGAGCTGCGAGGGCTTGATAACGATGGTACAGCCGGCGATAAGGGCAGCACCAGCCTTGCGCGCGATGAGGAAGAACGGGAAGTTCCACGGCAGGATGCCTGCCACTACGCCGATGGGCTTCTTGGTGAGAAGGATGGTCTCGTTGGGACGGTCGCTGGGAATAATCTCTCCCTCAATGTGACGTGCAAAGGAGGCCATATATTCAAAATAGGCTATTGTGGCACCCACTTCTATGGCAGCCCAGTTACGGGTCTTGCCCTGCTCGCGCATAATAATCTCGGTAAACTCGTTCTCACGGGCCTTGATGCCTGCTGCAATCTTCAGCAGATAGCCAGCACGCTCTATGGCGGGTGTCTTGCCCCATGCCTTCTGTGCTGCACGGGCAGCATCGAGTGCGCGGTTTACGTCTTCGATTGTTCCTTCAGGCTGACGACTGATTACCTCTTCTGTTGAGGGGTTAAGCACGTCAATCCACTGGCCGTTCGAGCTGTCGCAGAACTGGCCGTTGATGTACATCTTTAGGTCTTTCATAATGGGGGTTTGTTTTATTAGTTAGTTCAGTTTAAAACATCTGCAAAGATAAACAAAAAGGATGAATGCGCAAAGATTTATCAAAAAAATTTTGCGTTTTACCTGCATATTTGTACCTTTGCACAGTATGAAGAGAATACTATTTGTCTGCCACGGCAATATTTGCAGGAGCCCGATGGCAGAATATGTGATGAAAGACCTTGTTGCCAAGAAAGGCTTGACAGACCGTTTCCATATTGAATCGGCAGCTACCAGCCGGGAGGAACTAGGCAATGGGGTATATCCTCCTGCACGGCGCAAGCTGTCAGAACATGGTATTAGCTGTAAAGGAAAGACGGCCCGCCAGATGTGCCGCAACGATTACGACTCTTTCGATTTGCTTGTTGGCATGGACGAATGGAACATACGCAACATGCTGAGAATATGTGGTGGAGACCCGGAAGGAAAGATTGTCATGCTGATGGACTACACCGAGCGTCCTGGCGATGTGGCAGACCCTTGGTACACTGGCAATTTCGAGGCCACCTGGCAGGATGTATTGCTGGGGTGCACCCGGTTGCTAGAGAATCTCACTGACTGAAGACGCGGAAATCGTAGCCTTGCTCCTTAAGCCACTCTATGCTCTGCGGAAGGGCGGTGCGAAGCTTGCCGATAGCCTTCAGTGAGTCGTGGAAGGTGATGATGGAGCCAGGACGCGAATAGCGCTTCACGTTGTTCACGATGTCTTCCGAGGTCATCCACTTTGAATAGTCGCGCGTGACGACATCCCACATCACCACCTTGAACTTCCTGGAGAGCCATGCATACTGGCTCAAGCGCATCCAGCCGTGGGGCGGACGGAAGAACCGGCTCTGTATGTAGGCATTGGCCCGCTCCACATTATACATATAGGTTTTTATGGTATGCCTGAACCCGCCAATGTGGTTGTGGGTATGGTTTCCCACGAGGTGCCCATCTGCCTTTATCTGTTCAAAGAGTTCCGGATATTTTCTCACATTGTCGCCAACGACAAAGAAAGTAGCCTTGATGCCGTACTTGCGCAGTGTGTCGAGAAGGAATGGCGTGGAGTCAGGAATAGGGCCGTCGTCGAACGTCAGGTACACTGAACGTTCACGACGGTCCATTCTCCAAAGGGCTTTCGGGTAGAGCCAGCGGAGGTATACGGCTGGTTGCTCGATTATCATTGTATGCTCCTAGTGCTTTTTTACCAGCTGTCTTCGGGCACTGGCATCAGCGTATGCAGATGCCAGTGTATGGCATCGAGGTCTCCTCCCTTGCCAACGAAGCGGCCAGCCAGGCTCTCCAGCTCTTTCTTCATGGTGTCGGCCTTCTTGTCGTCAAGAACATAATAGAGGTATATGATGCGCTCCAGGAAGGCAAACTTCTCCAGGCACGCCTCTTTCACGCCCTCGAAGTTGGCTCCGTCAAACGACATGTAGTAGTTGGCATACTGGCTGGAATACTTCCACAAGGCATCGAGTATGGCCTTTGCCTTGTCGTTCTTGCCCATCTCGAAGTACATGCGCACGGCCTTTGTAGAGAAGCTGCTCACGTAGACAGCTCCCTTGCCGTCCTTATAGCCCAGATACTTGCCGTCTACCACACGCCCGTCGATGGTGTGCGGAACATTGTAGGCGGGCAGCTCTGCCTCCATCTTGTCAAGGACTTTCATGGCAGAGTCTTTCTTGTTCTCCAGATAGAGGTTCATGGCAAGGTCAACCATAAGCATGCGGTGTGTATAGCACATGCGCAACACCGTCTCGTCAAGGTAGATGCCCTTGGTCTTCACACCGCCAAACTTGAACTTCGTCATGACATTGGTGTATGTCTTTTCTGTATCGAAGTCCGACATTCCGCGCTCCCTGGTGTTGAACGGAGTGATGCGGTAGGCCAGTCCCTCCTGAATAAAGTGGTTGCCCAGGCTCATGTAGTTGTCCTGTCCCACTGTCATGGCAACATACATCGGGCGCTTCCAGTTGGCATTAGACAGCATCTCCAGCATCATCAGCTTGCTGTCGAGGGCATATCCCCCAACGGCAATAGCCATGCGGTCGGGAATGCTGTTCAGGCTGTCCTGGTGTGTGATCAGACTGTCGCCAGGTATCTTCATTCCGCTTTCCAGCACTGCTTCCTTGTCTATGTTAAGATAGAGCGTGTCGTTGGGAATGACATGCAGGTTCTGGTCTATCTTATATCTCTCGCTTGGCTGGAGATAGGTGTTGATGGCCCATTCCAGAGCTTCTCTCTGCATGGCTATCTGTTCTGAGGTACGCTCATTGCGCACCCAGTACTTCATGACGTTCCTCAGCTCGAAGGGATCTTCGCCGAACAGCTTCTTTGCATCCTCGGGATACTCCTGCTGCAACACTTTTATGGCAAATCCCACGTATGGGTCAACAGAGACTCTGTCGTTGGTACCTGTGACATACTGCAGGCCGTTCCAGGTGATGGGCAGCGACGGTGAGTCGTAGGCAGGCTGTATCATCTGCCTTATATACCAGTCGGTAGCCAGATAGCTGAGATTGCACACGCGGGCATCGGTGCGCACTCCCTCACAGTCCTGGTTGTACCACAGCGGGAAGGTGTCGTTATCGCCGTTGGTGAAGATGATCGGGTTGCCCTGGTCTTGAAGCGTCATCAGGTAGTTCTGACCAAAGTCGGTACAGGTATAACGGCCTGAGCGGTCGTGGTCGTCCCATGTCTGCGATGCCATCTGTATGGGTACGATAAGGCATATCACCGACACGACGGCAGCCAGTGCAGTGCGCATGACCTTGGTGGTGAGTTTCTTCTCCAGCAGTTTTGCCAGCCATGTTATGATGGCAGCCACACCCATGCCGCACCAGATGGCGTAGGCGTAGAATGAACCTGCGTATGCGTAGTCGCGCTCACGTGGCTGCAACGGTGTCTGGTTGAGGTAGACCACAATGGCCAGTCCTGTCATGAAGAACAGGAAGAACACCACCCAGAACTGCTGCAGTCCCTTGCGCCCTCGTGCCAGCATCTGCCAGAAGAGGCCTATCAGGCCCAATATGAGAGGCATGCAGTAGAACACGTTGTGTCCCTTGTTGTTCTTCAGCTCGTCGGGTAGCAGCGACTGGTCGCCCAGTATAGCGTTGTCGATGAACGAGAATCCCGTGAGGGCGTTGCCGTGATCTCTCTCCCCGTAAGACCCCTGGAGGTCGTTTTGGCGTCCTGCGAAGTTCCAAAGGAAGTATCTCCAGTACATGTAGTTGCACTGGTAGGTGAAGAAGAAGCTCAGGTTGTCCCAGAAGGTGGGCAAAGTGATGGTCTTCCCAGGGTCGTAGGTTGACTGCACCTGACGGCCTGTAATGCCGCCGTGCCAGGTCTTGTAGAACTTCACGTGGTCTTGCCCGTAGGGAGGCTCACTGGTTGAGAACATCCTTGGGAAGAGCACGTTCTGCACGTACACCAGGTCTTGCTTGTATCCTGCAATGAAGTACTCGTCGGGCTCGTTGGCACTGGCCTTCTCCTTGCGCTGGTAGATGGGTGCTCCCTTCTCCAGCTTGTAATGCATACCGTCGGTGTCAACTTCTGCCTCGCTGGCAAAGGTCTGTCCGTAGAACAGCGGACGGTTGCCATACTGGTCGCGGTCAAGATAGGTCTTGAGGTTGAAGATGTCGTATGGCGAGTTCTGCGCCATAGGAGGATTTGCCGACGAACGGATAACGATAACGGCGTATGTGGAGTAGCCAATGATGAGCATGAGCATGCTGAGCATGGCTGTGTTCTTAAGCCTTGCCGAGACAAGGGGCACAGCACTGCCCTTCCCGCCCTTACGGTAGAACAGCAGCAGTCCCACGATGGCCGTTATCACTCTTCCCAGGAAGAAGGCTCCCCATCCATATCCGTAGAAAGGTATTCCCAGCAGGGCAAAACCCAGCAGGAAGGCAATGTTCTGTCGTTTCCAGTTGGCTTTTTCACGCTGGCTCTCCCAGATGGCCCAAGCCACGGCAGCCACCAGTGCCAGCACATAGACATAGACACCAGTGTTGAACGGCATGTGCAAGCTGTTGACAAAGAACAGCTCAAACCATCCGCCAACGGTGAGCACGCCAGGCTTCACGCCGTAGAGCACCACAACGAGGATGACAAACGAAGCGAGCAGAGCTACAATAGAGCCACGAGTAGTGGCATGGGGGAACCGCTTGAAGTACCACACCAGCACGATGGCGGGCAGGCACAGCAGGTTGAGCAGGTGCACACCGATAGACAGGCCCATCATATACATGATAAGCACCAGCCAGCGGTCACTGTGCGGTTTGTCGGCCTGCTCCTCCCATTTGAGTATGAGCCAGAACACCACAGCAGTAAAGGCCGACGAGAAGGCATATACCTCACCCTCGACAGCCGAGTACCAGAAGGTGTCGCTGAAGGTGTAGATGAGTGCTCCCACCAAACCCGATGCCTCTATTGCTATCAGCTTGTGCAGCTCCATGCCCTCGGCTTTCTTTCCCGAAGCATCGTCAGTAAGCAGCCTCCTCACCAGGTGTGTGATACTCCAGAACAGGAACAGTATGCACAACGCTGACAGCAGCGCGTTCATAATGTTCACCATCTTCGCCACGCTCACCGGGTCGCTGGTCAGCTGTGAGAACAGGTTGGCCGTAAGCATGAACAGCGGTGCGCCGGGCGGGTGTCCTACTTCCAGCTTATAGCCTGTGGTGATAAACTCTGGGCAGTCCCAGAAGGACGCTGTCGGTTCGATGGTAGAACAATATACAAAGGCTGCGATGGCAAAAGCCAACCAACCTATGATATTGTCTACAAGACGAAAATTCTTCATCTGTGTTTATACGTTTTTCGGTTTGTGCATTGACGGCAAGCATTCTGAGAGCCAATGGCCATCAGAACTTTGCCATCTTGATAGCTACTATGGCACACTCGTCGCCCTTGTTTCCCAGGCGTCCGCCAGCCCGGTCTTTTGCCTGCTCCATGTTGTCGGTGGTCAGCAGTCCGTAGACCACAGGGATGCTGCTGGTGGCGTTGAGCCTTGCTATGCCAGCCGTCACCCCCTGGCAGATGTAGTCGAAGTGTGGTGTCTCACCCCTGATGACGCTTCCCAGAATGATGACGGCATCATAACCGTCGTTGAGCGTCATCTGGTGTGCTCCGTATATCAGCTCGAAGCTGCCGGGCACCGTCTTCACATGAATGTTCTCGGGCAGGGCCCCGTGTTTCTCGAGTGTAGAAACACAGCCGTCGAGCAGAGCCCCTGTAATATCGGGATTCCACTCGGCGACAACGATGCCGAAGATCATGTTTGATGCATCGGGCACCTTCGATAAGTCGTAGTCTGAGAGATTACGTGTTGCCATGTCCTACTCGCTGACGCGCTGTATATACTCGTCGATGGCCTGCACGTATGGTGATGACTGCGAGATGCCGGACACTCCCTGCATGCGCTCGTACTGCTTCACCTTCTTGTAGAGCTCCAGGGCTTCCTTCTTCTTTCCCTGACTCTCGAGTATCTCGCCTGCCTGGATGTAGTAGATGGGCGAGAGCAATATGTTGTCGGCCTTCTCGGCAGCCTTCGTCAGCGTGCTCACAGCCTTGTCATTCTGGTTCACATGGGCGTATGCGTTGCCCAGGGCACCCAGGGCAGCAGGCGAGATAAGGATGTCGCCCTTGTCGTCATACTTCTCCAGATAGGTCACGGCCTCCTGCCATTTGTCCATGTGTGCATAGCACAGTCCGGCATAGAGGTTGGCCAGGTTGCCTGCCTTTGTCGATGAATACTCCTCGGCAATCTTAAGGTAGCCCTTCGACGTGCCAGTGCTGTCGCCGTTGAGTGCCTGTGCATAGAGTTTGTCGCCAAACAGCTCGTTAGACTGCATCAGCTCACTAAGGCCCTGCTGTACCGACAGCTCGGGTACTTGTGAGACGGTCTGAGCCTCGGTAAGCTGGCTCTTCTTGTGGTTGTTCCATAGTACGATACCAATAATGATGGCAATGATAGCCACCACACCGCCTATGATGAAATTCCTGTACTTGAGGAAGAAATCCTCTGTCTTGCTAAAGGCCGGCTTTACGTCTACAGCCCCTTTCTTTGCATTTTTCTCTGCCATTTTTATGTTTTATGTTTTTGTTTTTTATTCGCCACATTAATTTGCGGCCGCAAAATTACTGAAATTCTTGCAGATATTGAAATTTATTTCGTACTTTTTTTGTTTTTAACCATTAAAAGCAGTAATTTTGCACAAAAATTCACACTATAAGGGGTGGATAACAGTAAAAAAAGCTACTCAAGTGTTTCTAGAGCACCTCTCCATAACCAACTATAGGAACCTGTCGGCGGCAGAGCTTTTCTTCTCGCCAAAGATAAATTGTCTTATCGGTCCCAATGGTGCCGGAAAGACAAACGTGCTCGATGCCATCTACTTCCTTTCTTTCTGCCATTCGGCCACAACGGTACAAGACTCGCTGGTGGTGCGTCATGGCCAGGAGCTGTTTGTGCTGGAAGGTCTCTACGCAGCCGACCCTTCTCCCCTGAGAGTCTTCTGTGGCATGAAGGCGGGAACGAAGAAGCACTT
>CAMYZK010000112.1 GCA_947303825.1 uncultured Prevotella sp.
TCTACGACCTCAGCGTGCTCTTCGATGACGACGGCAAGATCTATGCCATCCACAAATACGGCGAGGTGCACTGCACAGAGCTGAAGCCCGACATGAGCGGACCCGTGGAGGGCACCGACCGCGTCATCATTCCCGAGGGCAACGGCATTGGCGAGGGCCATCATATCTATAAGATCGACGGTATGTACTACCTCATCTCCACCGACTACTCGCCCAACGGCCGCACGCTCTGCTCACGCTCGAAGAGCATCTGGGGTCCCTATGAGACGCGCGTCATCACCGCCGACGAGACCTACGGCTACCACGGCGCTGGGCGCACGACGGTGCCGCGTGGCACGAAGTACCGCATTGGCGAGAACGGCACTAAGTTTGGCATCTCGCCAGCCAGCCCCGATGCCACGGGCTGCGACAACGCCCATCAGGGCGGCATAGTGCAGGCCAAGGACGGCTCATGGTGGGCGCTCTTCATGCAGGACTTCCACTCCATAGGCCGTACCGTATGCCTGATGCCGATGACGTGGAAGGACGGCTGGCCCATGGTGGGGCTGAAAGGCAACCTGGGGCGTGCACCCCGCACGTGGTTCAAGCCCTCCCATGAAGCCCATAAGTCCAATGAGCCCTATGCTCCTTATACCCGCTCTGACGACTTCAATGGCAAGCTACTCGGCCGCATCTGGCAGTGGAACCATAACCCCGATGATAAGATGTGGAGCCTGAAGGGGGGGCGTTTGCGCCTTAACAGCATGCCTGCCGAACAACTCATGTGGGCTCGCAACACGCTCACCCAGCGTGTCATCGGCCCTAAGAGCATCGCCACCGTAGAGCTCTACGTCAAAGGCATGAAGGACGGCGATGTCTGTGGACTGGGCAATATCAACGTGCCCTGCTCCTGGATAGGAATAGAGAAGAATGGAAGTATTGAAAAGTTGAAGAATGGAAGTGTCTACACCCTGCGTTGCTATGAACAGCTGACCAACGACACCGTCACTGTGCCCGTCGGTTTACCCGACGGGAAAATCTGGCTCCGCTGCACCGGCGACTACGACAACGACCAGATGCAGTATGCCTACTCCACCGACGGCCAGAACTTCCAAACCCTTGGCCGCATGATGCCGCTCACCTATCAGCTCATTACCTTCCAGGGCTCGCGTCATGCCCTCTTCGCCTTTAACACAAAAGGCAAGAACGGCGGCTTTGCTGAATTCGACAATTTTACTGTTGACGAGCCTTGTGCCGACCGCTCTGGAAACATTCCCTACGGCAAGACCTTCCGCATCATCAACAAGGCTACGGGGCGCCCTGCCATTGCACTCAAGCACGGTCTGCTCCACGACACCCATCCTGGCGACAAGAGCCAACAGACGCTGTTCACCATCGACGACCGAGGTAGCGGCAAAGTATCACTGAGATGCGCCGACGGCCGCTATGTCAAGGTCTATGGCGACGGGCTGCCTGGTGACGTGCGCTTCACCACCGACATAAAGGAAGCAGAAGTATTCCTCTGGCAGGACTATCTCGACCACGACTTCATGCTCCTCTCGCTGAAGAACCACCGCTATCTGGGCAAGAGTCCTACCACCGGCAGCCCCTACTCTATGGACCATGCCGGTCCCGACCCTGCCCGCCTAGGCGGTTCTGTGCTGCGCTGGGAGGAAATAACCACTGAATAAGTATCTTGAATATTATGAGAAAACAATTATTCTTTCTTGCCTGCTGCTCACTCTTCACCATTAGCAGCTACGGCCAGCAACAGTTGGGGCAGCGTCCCCGCGTACAGTCGCCCATCGTCAATGCCGACGGCACGGTGACCTTCAACTTCTACGACCCCTCGGCACAGACGGTGAGCGTCAACGGTGACTTCGAGGAGATAGGCAACAAGCAGCTAGAGATGAAGAAGCAGGAGAACGGTGTGTGGACGGTGACAACCGGTCCGCTCAATCCTGAACTCTACTCCTACAGCCTGACGGTGGACAGCCAGCGCATCGTTGACCCTGCCTGCAGCTACGTGAATCGCGACATCAACACGCTGAGCAACATCTTTATTGTAACGAAGAGTGCCGATGACAAAGGGCACTATTACGCTGTTAACAATGTGGCACACGGCACGCTCGCCCGTGTGTGGTACGACAGTCCTACACTTGGCCAGCAGCGTCGCATGACCGTCTACCTGCCGCCCTCATACGACGGCAAGAAGCGCTTCCCCGTGATGTATCTGCTGCACGGCTGGGGTGGCGACGAGACCGCCTGGGGCGACCTGGGCCGCACCTCACAGATCATGGACAACCTCATAGCCGAGGGAAAATGCGTGCCCATGATTGTCGTCATGCCCAACGGCAACCCTACGTGCAATGCAGCCCCGGGATGGTGGCATGAGGGCATGTATGTGCCCGATGGCAACGCCTTCAATCAGCGCCGTGCCAAGGCAACGATGGAGGAGAGCTTTATGGACATCGTAAACTTCGTAGACAGCCACTACAAGACCATCAGAAAGCGCTCTGCACGCGCTGTGACGGGTCTCTCTATGGGCGGCGGCCACACCTTTGGCATTGCCCGTCTCTATCCCGATACTTTCGACTACTACGGCCTGCAGTCGGCCGCATGCAGGATGCCTCGCGAGATTATGCCGAACACGCCGAACTCCAAGCTCAACGAAGACTACGACGGACAGATGAAGCGGCTCTTCGACTCAAAGCCCAAGCTCTTCTGGATAGCCATTGGCAAGGATGACTTCCTGATGCAGATGAACACTGAGCTGCGCCAATACCTGGATGCCCACCACTATCCCTACGAATATTACGAGAACGACGGTGGACACATCTGGCGCAACTGGCGTATCTATCTCACCATGTTCGCACAGAAAATATTCAAGAGTGAAGAGTGAAGAGTGAAGAGTGCGGTAGCAAACTCTACACTCTACACTCTAAACTCTAAACTAAATCAATACGGAGAGATGTTGTTAAGCTCTTCCAGCTGCTGCTCGTTGGCAGTGGTTGTGAAGAGGGTTTTCAGCTGTTCTGTGGTGAGGCTGGTCTGCGGTGCAAAGTGTGGCGAGTGCATGTATCTGAGCACCGAGGCGTATAGCTGCCTTCCCTCGGGATGGCGGGCCGCCTTCTCCAGATTGCTCATCACCACCAGCAGGCGTCCGCTGCCCACCTTCAGCTCGAAGACCAGCCCCAGACGGTGGTTGCGCTCCACATTGTCTATGACCTGCACCAGTATAGGGTCGGAAGTCTTCAGGGCGTCGAGTATCATGGGATGGCTCTCTTTTATTACCGGCCACCACTGCCAGTTGGTATGCTCGTCGGTGGGAAAGTCGCCGAAGAGCTGGTGTGCGGGGTTGCACAGTATGCCCAGCGTTCCCGGCGACACCGGCTTGTCAATGCTCTCGCTGATGGTTTTGAACATACGATAGTTCCAGTAATCGGTCTGGAAGAGCCCGCCCACGGTGTTTCTCACACTACCCACAGCCGTAGTGTCTGCATCGGGCATAAGAAGCACGGAGGCCCCAGCATCCAGACGGCGGCACACTTCGTCGGTAAGGCAGTGAGCCACCACGATGCCCTTCTTGTCGAGTTTCACCTGCTGCGGATAGGCCCACAGGTCGTAGCTGTTCTTGTAGGGGTAACCATCTATGCTGAGGGTGAGGCGCAGCTTGGTGGCCCGTTTCAGTCCCTTCAGGCTAATGTCGAGGGGTCCCACATCGGTCAAGCCACTGCCACCCGGAATGTTGAGCGTGCCGCTGACCCCCTTCCAGCTACCCTCTGCCTGCCCCACGGCCTGGCAGTTCCAGTTCAGGCGAGTGGGCTGTTCTCCTGGCTCGCTGTAATTGGCCAGCTGCACCTTGCCGTGTATTCCCTGACCGATGGTGAAGCAGCTGCTGTCGGTCACCAGCAGTGGAACGACAGGCGAGCAGAACTGCCGCCACTCCTCGGATGTACAGACGCCCTTCGGCTGCATGAAGGCATCGAGAATACCTACCAAAGCCGTGCCCTGCCCGGGATAGTCTTGCAGATCGAGCAGCTGGAACCCCGCCATGGATGGTGTGCGCAGGTCCATCTCTATGTCTTGCTTGTAGAGCAGGTACGACCATCGGCCGCTGGCACGGTGGAAGTCGGCAGCCTGGCTCTCCATGCCCGCCTTGGTCAGGCGCTGACGGAACACCTCCAGGTTGCAGGGGCGCAGCACCCCTGTGTACTTGGCTGTCTCGGCATAGTCGGGGTAGGTCTGGAACTGTCCCGTCTCGTGGCTTATCACGGGAACGGTACTCAGTAGGCATCCTTCCTCGAAGTTCTTGGAGTGGCTGGGACGGAAATGGTTGATGATACCCCCGTCGGCAGCGTCGGCAAAGGAGAAGGAGCCACGGGTGTGGGTGTTAAAACTGCCCCACTCTTCGCTTCCCACACGGCAGGTGGTGAAATAGTCCATTCCTGTCTTTACCCCCTTGCGACCCAGATAGTAGTTGGAGCCCAGGGTGTAGAGCTTGTCAGGGGCCAGCCTGCGGAAGTCGTCGACGAAGCGCTGCATGACCTCGATATTACCCCACAGCTCGTTGCCCAAGGCAAACATACGGAAAGAGCGGTGATGGCCGTACTCCCGCAAGATGTCTTCGCCCTCTTGGTGGAGAAACGTCATGAGCAGGGTGTCGGCCTGGTCAAAGCTACCCCAGAAAGGAAGCTCCGGCTGAAGTATGATGCCCTTCTGGTCGGCAACATGGAATGCCTCTTCTGGCGGGCACCATGAGTGGAAGCGCACATGGTTGATGCCGTACTCCTGCAGGCAGCCGAAGTACTTGTCCCAGCTGTCGTAGTCCATAGGGACATGACCTGTGAGCGGCCACACACAGGCATCGTGCTTCCCTCGGAGAAAGATAAGCCTACCGTCCAGGTAGAAATGATGGGCATCGGCAGTGAGGGCGGGCACAGGGCCTTCGGCCTTCAGCCGTGAGAGCGGCTGGGCAGGCGTTGAGCTTTGCTCTTCTTCACACGCTACTCGGCAGAGTTCAAACGTGTTTGTCGCTGCTCGTTCAGTTGAACAGCTCACCTCTATACGCCCAATGATGCCGTTCCAGTTGGTCTGCGTGTCCTCGGTATAGGCATGGCTGTTGGCATAGAGCTGCGGGGGCACCCCTTCGGCATTGCTCACCATGACGGTAAGCACATGGAGGCCGGGAGCAAGGCTGTCGGCCAGCAGGTAGCGCTGTGGCGTGGAGATGCGGTTGCTGCTTCCCACGCACTGGCCGTCAAGGTATACTTCGGTGTACTTGGTACGCTCTAGCATCAGCGTCAACGGCTTGCCGCGCCATTCTTCGGGAACTGTCACCGTGCGGCTGTACCATGCCCGCCCCTTGTAGCTGTATCGGCGCGACAGATGAGTGGTCTCGTCGAAACGGCTCAGAGGGTAGCCCTTGCGGTTGGTGTCGGTAGTGCCCGGCAGGGTGATGACATCGGGAAGTACCGACAGAGGGGTAAGCATGGTGTCGGGGTCGAGGGCAAACTGCCACTCCCCCGCCAGGCTGATGGTGCCGCTCTGCTGCGCCATGACCGCAGGAGCAGACAGACACAGGCAGAGACAGGCCATCACACACTTTCTAAACGAATAAAAGACAGGAAAGTGACGGACACATGCCACCCCCTCAGCTTTTTTCTCTGACTTCATTTTTATAAGTAGTAAGTTTTCACATCGTTAATAATTTCGTTATCTCCACTCAGGCAGATTTCTTGCTACTGAAAGAAATTCTTCACTCTTCGCTCAGCTCTGCCGCTTCGCTTGCGAAGTGCTCGGCTCTGCCGCTTTGCTTGCAAAGAACTCTTAACTCAAAAAATTCCTAACTCCTAATAGTCGAACGACGAGCCTCCCAGGAACTCGCGTAGCAGCGACGTTGGCGGTATATGGTCTTCGGGAATGGGCTTTATATACCTGAGGAACTTCAGCAGGCGGTATGCCTCGGCATACTCGGGACAGTTCTCCGGCACCTGTTCCAGCAGTGGCTCTGCCTGCTGTTTTATCACGGCGAGCTCGAAGAGCATGGCGGTGTTGAACATCTGGTTGGAGTTCTCCTGAAAGGGAAATATCCATCTGTTCTCTCCCTTTCTCACCGAAGGCCAGCGGCGAATGGTCTGCTGTGCGCTGACGGCACGGTACTTGTGGTCGCGTATGATGCGGCGCAGCAGGCGGTTGTCGGTGGTAGGCACATAGTTGTGGTTGTCAAGCAACAGCGTGGTGAGAGCCGAGGCATAGACGCGATAGATGCAGTCTTGCGGCAGCTGGGCGGTAAGCTCCGGGTTGAGGGCGTGTATTCCCTCTACCACGAGTATGTCGTTGTCGTGCAGTCTCAGCTTGTGCCCGCTCATTGTTGAGCGGCCTGTGGCGAAGTCATAATGCGGCAGCTCTATCTCCTCGCCCCGGAAGAGTGCGCCCAGCTGCTCGTTGAGCAGGTCTAGGTTGAGGGCATGCAGGTGCTCAAAGTCGTAGTCGCCAGAGGCGTCGCGGGGTGTCAGCTCACGGTCTACGAAGTAGTCGTCGAGCGAGATGTTGAGCGGCTGTATGCCGTTGACGGCCAGCTGCACGGAGAGCCGTTTGCAGGTGGTGGTCTTTCCGCTCGACGACGGTCCTGCTATAAGCACCAGCCGCGTGCCTTTGCGATGGGCTATCTCGTCGGCAATCTGCGAGATCTTCTTCTCCTGAAGGGCCTCGCTCACCTGTATGAGCTGCGGCGAGTAGCCCTTGGCAATGGCATCGTTGAGGTCGCCTATGGTGCGCATGTGAAGTATGTCTTGCCAGCGGTGATGCTCCTTGAAGATGCCGAACATCTTGTCTTGCATCACCAGCTCGCCCAGCTCGCGAGGGTCTTCGCGCGAGGGGAGCCGCAAGAGCAGCCCGTCGTAGTATTTCTCCAGTCCGAAGAGATAGAGCTGGCAGGTGTTGGTGAGCATGGCACCGTAGAAGTAGTCTATGTAGCCGTCAAGCTCGTAGTAGGTGGTATAGAGCACCCCCTGGCTTTGCAGCAGCTTGACCTTCGACTCCGAGCCGCTTTTCTGGAACATGCTGATGGCCTCGTCGGTCGTCGTCTCATAGCGGTGCACGGGTATGGCTTCGTCGATGATCTGCTGCATGCGGGTGCGCAGCCTGTGAACGTCGTCGAGGGTGACGGGCCGGCTCTCCCTGCTGCTTTTGAACGGTGAGCCGGGAGGGTCGTCGGGCGGGAAGCGCATATCTACATAATAGCCGTTGCTCACGGGAATGTCTATAGACACACGGCAGCCAGGCCACAGCTCGTGGGCCGCCTTGCAGAGCACGAAGAACAGCGTGCGGGTATAACAGCGCAGGCCGGAGGCAGAGGTGACGTTGAGAAACTCTATGTGCTTGGGGTTGTAAAGCCGGTAGTGCATGCCCTCCACCTTGTTGTTGACATGGGCAATGACGGGAGGCAGCTCCATCTGCAACCCTAGCTGGCGGTAGGCATCGTCGAGCGTGCTACCCATGGGCACTTCGCAGCTCTGGCCATTGTTCTTGCAATAGATCTTGATGCTTTGGTTCATATAAGTTCTTGAGTTTTTAGTTCTTGAATTATCAGTTCTTCAAAATAGGGGGGAGCAGCTATACG
>CAMYZK010000113.1 GCA_947303825.1 uncultured Prevotella sp.
AACTATTCCCCTCTCTTTAGGGAGGGGCAGGGGGAGGGTCTTTACAGGTTAATCTTCACTCCGGCCATGAACGAGCGTCCCTGTGCCAGATTGCCGCAGTCTATGCCTTGGTAATAGACACTGTTGCCAATGGAGAATTCGGGGTCGCTGCCAAGATATTTGGTGAAGGTGAGCAGGTTTTGTGCCTCTGCCCACACGGTGAGCCCTTGCAGCCATGACCATGTTCCGGGTACTGGCACGCGATAGCTTAGGTTGAGGGTCTTGAGGCGCAGGTAGCTGCCGTCTTCTATCCAGCGGTCGCTGAAGCGGTTGTTGCCCATGGGGTCGCCGTAGGCCACGCGGGGCAGCTCTGCCTGCTGACCCTCATAGCGCCAGCGTGTAACTCCTGTTACCTGCTGGTTGTAGAAACGCGAGCCGGAGTTGAGGATGGAGCGCTGGTAGTTGTACACGTCGTTGCCCAGGGAGTAGTTGAAGCTGGCAGACAGCGTCAGGTTTTTCCAGCTTACAGTGGCAAAGATGTTTCCGTAGATGTCGGGATTGGGATTGCCGATGATAGTCTTGTCGGACTTGCTGATCTTTCCGTCGCCGTTAAGGTCGAGGAAGTGCACGTCGCCTGCCACGAAGCTATAGGCATTGCCAGCATTATCCTCCATGTAGAGATAGTTGCCGCCACCGGCAGCCAGAGCCGATGCATCGTCGGCGAGTATGCCGTTGGTCTTGTAACCGTAGAACATTGCCACGGGGTTGCCAACAGAGGTGAGTATGATGTCGTCGCCATATACCGAGGTGGTAAAGTTGCCGTCGGGAAGCTTTGTCACCTTGTTTACGTAGTGTCCCACGCTGGCACCCAGCTCTACGCTCCAGTCCTTGGCCACGATGGGCTTTACAGTTACTGTTGCCTCAAAGCCCTGGTTCTCAAGCGAGCCGCCGTTGCTCCAGTAGTTGTTGATGCCGCCGATAGGATTGGAGAACGACTTGAGCATGAGCAGATTGTCGGTCTTGTGAAGGAAATAGTCGAAGTTGATGCCAAGGCGGTTGTTGAGCAGGTAGCTCTGAAGACCGATGTTAAGTTTCTTGGTGCTCTCCCACTGTATCTTGTCATTTCCTATGTTGGTGAGCTGCAGTCCGACGGCTGTGTTATAGTATTTCACTGACGTGAAGCTGGTGCGGGCGGCATAGTTTGAAATGTTGTCGTTGCCGCTAATGTCGAAGCCGGCATTAAGACGCAGGTAGTTGATGCCTGCCTTGCGCGGGAACCATTTCTCGTTGGTGAGCACCCATCCCAGCTGCAGGCTTGGGAAGATGGCCCACTTGGTGCCGAAGAGTGCCAGGCCATCGGCATTCGCTCCGAAGCGGCTGTTGGCCTCGGCCACCAGCGACAGTGTGGCGAAGTAGCGGTTCATGTAGTTGTAGTCTACATTGCCATACCACTGTATGTTCTTCCACACATCGTTGATGCCGTCTACGCCGGGGAAGAAGTTGGTAGACGACGACAGCACAGATGTCTTGTCGTCGGTAACTCCGGTGTACTGGGTAGAGAGGTCGCTGTTGTCGTAGGAGAAGTAGTTGTAGCGAGCGCCGACGTATGCTGCCAGGGTGTGCTTGCCCATCTGCTTGGCCCAGTCGAGCTGCATCTTGGCCATAAAGTTCTGCTGCTTGGCAAACATTGAAGCCGACATTGACGTGACGAGGCCCATCTCCTCAACCATGAAGGGGGGTACTCCTCCGTAGGGGCGGAAGTAGCGTTGGGCATTGCGGTTGAGCAGATAGCTGAAAGCGGCAGAGAGGGTGAGCGTGTTGCTGATATTATATTTCGGGGCAACATGCACGGTGAAGTATGTGTTCTCGGCCTTGTTCTTGTTGTCGCCGGAACCATTGTTCAATATGGCTACGGGGTTGGCCAGCTCGTAGTTGTACAGTGCACCTGTGCGTGGCTGCTCGCTGCTGGCCAGGATGTTGTCGTAGTCGCTCAGCAGGCTGGTGAAACCGCCTACCAGTGCATTGTACTGATAGGGAGCCAGCAGAGGCGACTTGATGTGAGCCAGGGCGGTGGGCGAGGTTATGGTTGCCGACTTGAAGTTGGCGGGCAGACCGTCGTCGAACACATTGCTGTTGGTACGCGCAATAGAGATGTCGAACTTGGTGGAGAGGTTCCATAGTATGCTGATGTCTGTATTGAAGCGCACGTTCATACGGTCGAAGTCGCTCTTCTTAAGGGTGTTCTCTGCCTTGACGTAGCCCACGGAGAGGTTGTACATGCCCACGTCGTCGCCCCCCTGCACATTGATGCTGTAGTTCTGTGTCAACGCTGTGCGATAGACGTAGTCGCTCCAGTCGGTGTTGTTGTGGTAAGTGCGGTAATAGTAGCCTTCGGGATTGTCGTCGAGGAAATAGAAGTTGCGGTAGTCGTTGATGTTCGCCACCGTGCCCAACAGTTCTGTAGCATACACCCGGTACTGTGAGGCATTCATCATGGTGGGAAGCTTGGGCAACAGCTGGACACCGGCCGATATGTTGGCATCAATACGTGTAGCCATCGACTTGCCGCGCTTTGTGTCGATAAGTATCACACCGTTGGCACCGCGTGCTCCGTAAAGAGCCGTAGCATTCTTCAGAACGGTGACTTTCTCAATGTCGTCGGGAGAAATGTTGGCCAGGATGTTGTTGAACTGGCCGTCGTGCAGTGAGGCGCGGTTGCGCTGCATGTCCTGCTCAATACCGTCGATGACAATGAGCGGCTGTGCATCGCAGGTGATGCTGTTGAGGCCGCGTATGAACATGGCTGCACCACCGTCGGCGGCTGCCGAGCGCAAGATGGAGTGCACGTCGCCACCCAGCTTGCCTGCCAATTCGGCTTCGACGGTAGTTCCGAAGCGGTTCATCTGTGCTGTGCTGGCTGCTGTATACTCTGTGCCTGTGCCATACATGGGCAGGAACTTGTCGTAGAGCATGCATATTGCAATGTGGCGCGTGCTGTCGAGTCCTGCCACTGGAACCTGTTGGGCTATATACTGTGGCGAGGAGACGTAGAGCGACGTGGTGAATGTAGGCACCTTAATGGTGAAGGTGCCATCCTCCTCGGTCATGGCCGTATAACGGTCGTTGCCCAGTGCCTTCAGCTGTATGCCTGCCAACGGTGAGCCGGTAGACTGGTCGGTGACACGTCCCTTCAGGGTCGTCAGCGGATAGCTTGTCTGTACCAGCTTTGAACGACTGGGCTGACGGATGCCAGTCTCTACTTCGTCTTCTTCTTCGTCATCGTCGGTTTGTGCATAGCCAATGCTGCAAAGGCCAAGCATCAGCGCGCAGGCAATGGTCCTCCGGCCATACGCCTTAAAGAAGTTGGTTATTGTGACTTTCATATTCATTGCTTGTTAGATTCTTCAAATTCCACGAGTTCTTTCGGCTTGAGAATAATGCCGGCAATACGCAGGTCGCGGGAGAAACCATTGAGCAGGCCCGCATTGAATACCGACATAGGCGATGTGATCTTGATGTTGGGACTGTATTCATCGCCTAGCCCATAGTAGCAGACGGGGAAAGTGAACTCTCCGATATAGAGTGTGTCAACCTTGGTGATGTCGTTTGAGAAGCCGTAAATGGTGGTACGGTTGGATGTGGTCTTCTCAAAAGACTCGAAGGCTGTCACGTTAGTGCCTGCTGCAACCAGGCTGTCGCGTACATGGTTATAGTATGCCTTAAACCACTCCCTGTTCTCGTCGGTAGAGTTGAGGAAAGTGTATTCTTTCAGCTTTCCATCCACATCGCAATAGTTGAGCGTAAAGATGACGCGGTTGTAGAGTGACGGGGTGGGGTCGTTCAAATCAACGTTTTGTGGAACGAAGATACAGTATATGTCGTAGGTGGTGCTTCGCACATTGGGCAGGAAGAAGTCCAGCTCTGGCTTGGCGTAGCCGCTGTTGGGCTGAGCCCAGAGGTATGAGAACTTGTCATTGCCTTGCTGCTCGGAAAGGTCAACCTTTGTAGGGTCGGGAGAGGTGACCGTCACTGTCTGGGTGCTGGCGTTGACCATGCGGGCCAGCAGGCGGCTGCTGCTGGCCGGATAGTCCATCCTGGGGCAATAGCTCTCCCAGGGATAGAAGGCCAGACTGTCTACGATGCGTGCCACGCCGTTGCTCATCTTCATGGTCTCTCTGGCCTGTCCCAGTATGTCGGCAGGATTGGACAGCTTGGTGCGGGTGGTAGAGCGCAGGGTGTCGGCACCATACTGACTGGGACTTTTTACTAGCCACTGGTTGTACAAGTCGTTATTGCTGAAGATAAGGTTGTGTGTAATGTAGCGGCTGGCCAGCGAGTCTTTCCAATAGGCATTGTCTATGTTGACAGATGAATTGATGGCAGCAATGTTGGTACCATTGAAAGCCTGGGCATAGGTCGTAGGCAGGTAGTTGTAGTAGTGCTGTATGCTGTTGTAGCTCTTGCTCCAAGCTTCATTGGTGGGCAGCAGTATGGTATAGGTGCTATCCTCGTTGTTGATCTTCGCGTTCAGCGACCTCCACAAGGTGTTCTCTGTAATGATAACAGAGTCTATGTAGGTCTGCATGCCGTTGACGATAGGGCCTGCCACCGATGCCTCTGTGTCAAGGTAGCTGGTCTCGTAGTTCAGGAAGAACTGTCGTAGAGAGTCCAGGTCTTTGCCCACGGTGAGGGTGGAGTCTGTTACATACTCATAGATGTTGGGATAGAATGTTGCCACGCCATTCAGCGTGTGCATCAGTCCGTTGCTGCTGGGCAGGTTGGCATTGCTCACCGTCACGTCGTCGAAAGAGTAGGGCTGCTTGCCTTCAAAGAGATACGACTTCTCGTTGAGCATCAGGATGCGGTCGCTTATGGTTCCCGAGGCTCTGTGGGCGTAGTTGGCAATGTGGTTCTGCACAAACTGGCGCATCAGGGCACTGTTGTCGAGCCCGCTGAATGCCGAGGCATCGAAGGTGCCGTTAAGCGGAGCCCATACGGTGTAGTACTGTGTCTGGTTCAGCTCGTCGTCGAAGCCTGCTTTACGCACGAGTGCAGCAAAATCGCTGAGCTGCGCGTTTTGGCTTATGTTCTCCCACAATGTCTGGTTGGCCGAGACATTAACATCTGTCTTGGCCTCGTTGTAGTCGTTGAAGTCGGAGCAGGAAATGAAGAATGAAGAATGAAGGATGAAAGCAGCCGCGCCAAGCCACTTCACTGTCATGTTCATGCTTCGTTTCCCTTTATTCATGATGATCTTTTCCATAGTCGAATCGTTTTTATTTTCCGCTAAGTGTGGTGGCAAATTTAGTACCAGTCTTCAATATACTGCTGGTTGTCGAGCACGCTGGTAGGTACAAGCTCTACAAAGTCGAGTCCTACGGGATTGGTCTTTGAGTCGGGGTTGAGCGTCTTGATGCGTAGCCAGTTCTCGTTGCCCTGGTGTATCTCCACGCGTCCCAGCACGTAGCGTATGGTATAGCTGCCCGTGCCAAACTCAAAGCGTGCGCTGCCTTTCTCTGTGTAGCCTTTCTCACCGTGGCCGGTATAGCTGTGAGGGCCGCGCATGTAGTTGCGGTTGTGCATGGCTACGTCGGTGGTTACGCCTTTGTCCTCCTCTTCCCATGCATTGGTAAGGCCGATGCGGGGGTCTTCCACTCCCACGGTGGCATCGAAAGGCAGTCCGAGCGCCTGCATCGACGATACGCTTGACGAGGTTCCGATATAATACTGCATGAACGAACCGTAGCTCATGGGTGCGTAT
Organism: uncultured Prevotella sp.; assembly: GCA_947303825.1. GTDB lineage: Bacteria > Bacteroidota > Bacteroidia > Bacteroidales > Bacteroidaceae > Prevotella. The sequence goes on from CAMYZK010000113.1 coordinate 5,741, forward strand.
ACAACACGAATCTCGTATGTGCCGGTGGGTACGGATGGCAGACGGAAGGCAAAGTCGTACTGTCCCCAGAACTGCATCTGGTCGGCCTGGAAGCTGCGCCATGCTCCACGCAGGCAGTAGGCGAAGCAGATGTTGTTGTCGTAAAGCACCACATTGTCAAAGTAGTTTGACGGAATGCCCTGTCTGGAGGTGTCGTGCGTGTCAGGAATGTTTCCGTCTCCGGTAGACCAGTAGCGGAATCTGTTGTTGATGAGTTCGGGGAAGAGCGAGGTGCAGTTCACGCGCATACGCTCGTTGAGTACTCCCTTCGGCACTATGCGGTCGTAGACCAGCATGCCATTGATGGGATGCACATAGCCGTTGTAAGCTTGCAGTGAACCTGTGCGGAGGACGGGAATGCCGGCACGTACCACTTCGTGCATGGCTTGGCTGCCCTGGGAGAGTATCTCGTCGGTAAGTGTGTTGTTCATACGGTAACGGTTTATGAACAGACTCTTACCACTGCCTACCGATACAGGCTCCCATATCTTCATCAAGGTATGTGGCAGCATCGTTTCGTAGTAGTCGTATGGGTCGGCATCGGGGGCATAGTTCCAGTAAGTGCTGCTTCCTTTCTCAAACACCAGCTGGTTTACCGTCATCGAGGCATTCAGTATGTGGTAGGCCACAAACATGTTGAGAGCATTGAAGCGATTGGTGTAGTCGTTGCCAGTGCTCACCGTGATGCCGTTCTCACTAAGATAGTCGTACCAGTCGGCGGCCTGTCCGTACTGCTTGTTTGCATAGGCCACAAGGTCGTCGAAGCTGTTGATGCCGTTGGCACGCATCACTTCGTCGCTCTCGGCAAAGACAGTATAGCCCACTTTACAGTCTACTTTGCCGGTGCTGCCAGGTCCGTTGGCTGGCGATATGGAGCCGCTGAAGTTCTCGCGTGTCATCTGTTTGTATTCAAACTGACCTTTGGAGTATCTGAGCACCGAGTCGCACAGGCCTGTACGGTGGAAAGCTTCGCTGAAGATGGTGTAGCCTTCGTCGCGTTCCAGCATGTCGCCAATGAATCGTGTGAAACGGGGTATTACATTATCTATAATATGCACCAGTCCATTGGTTGTCTCGTTGTCTGAGCTGATGATGATGGCTTTGTCGCCAAGAATAGTCTTGCCGTCGGTTGTTGAAGAGAAAGAAAACTCATATCCCAACAGTGTAGACACCTCGCCGTTGCCCGTCAGCGACACGATGTTGCGGTAAGTAGAGGTGAGGTGGTAGCGGGCAATGTTTAGGCAAAGGCTGTCGGAGAGCCATTTCACTCTTACGTCGTCGGGTGATGACGAGTAGTTGCTGCTTTCACCTTCAGGCTGTCTCATACCGTTGTGTGGAATGACGGCCTCGGGATCGTTGTACAGGCTGTCGCAGTACTCCAGCACACCTTCGTTGGTGGGGGCGAAGCAGGTATAGGTGCCGTAGGCTGCCATCATCCTGTCGTAGCCCACTCGCGAGAGGATATAGTTGAATGCCGTTAGCGAGCTGTCGCGCTGAATGTACGACTCAATGGTCTCGCCCGTAAACGTGTAGAGGTCTGACTCGTCGGGTTCGGGGTTACAAGCGACCCCCATCCAACCTCCCCCTACGAGGGGGAGGAGTATATAGACAATGAAACGGAACCACTCCTTCGTTTTATTATTCAAATATTGTTTCATAAACATTGAATCTATTAAATATGTGTTACTTTTTCTAACCACTCCCCTCCCTCACAGGGAGGGGGCGGGGGAGGGTATTTTAGTAGTTCTTGCTGGTGTTCTCGTTAGCATTGTATCCGGGATTCTGTCTCAGCAC
>CAMYZK010000114.1 GCA_947303825.1 uncultured Prevotella sp.
CTTATCACTCTTTCTTCCATCGGTCGGTCAACGTCTTGTGAGACAGCAATGCAGCATCATCGTCGGGCAGGCAATAGAGTGTATACTGTGGGGTTGTTTCAAGAACGGCAGAGATGGTATCGCATATATTGCCGTTAATTGCCTCATCCCACTTCATGTTGGAGCATGCTGGAAGTATCGATGCGAATGCCTCTACGGGAGCAAGCTGTCTGATACTGTTGGTTGGGGCACGCTCTATGCGGGTAACAGCACCAAGCACGGCCCTACGTTTGCGGTAGCAGGGGGTCTTGCCGCTCCAAGGCGATCCATAAGCCCATATTGTACCATCTTCTATGCGTATTATCAGGTTGTCGTCGTTGATGAGTTCTGCATCGGCAATAGTCTTCAGCCACAATGATGTATGTGTGCTTTTGCCCGTTCCACTAGCGGCAACGAAGGGGAAGGCCAGTCGCATGCCATTGCTGTTAGGGTGGGGTAGGGTGACTGTTGATGCATGCACCAATATTGTATTATGATAGGATGCAGCAAATGCAAATGCCATCATCACCGCATTGTTCAGCCCAAAGGACCGCATTGAATAGTCACCATTAAGGGCACATCGGCACTGGCTGAAATGACTGTCGGCTATGAGCAGGCAACAGTTGTCGCCTTGGATATTCCTCATTATGAACTGATAGCCGTCATCTGGCAAACGATATACAACAACGTCGCCATTGCCTGTGTCGAAAGTCCTTATCAACCGCCTGTTGCGCGAAGGACGCAGACTGTCATCGACGGTGAGGGTGAAGAGCAGTGGCAGGGGAGGGGAGGAAGTGGCAAAGGTCTCAAAAGCGGGAAGCAGCGACATGGAGTTGGTATCGTCTTCATCGATGAAACCGATAGAAATGACATGTCTCCCTATTTCAAAATAGTGGTTACTTCTTCTTTCCACGGTGCTTTTTCTTTTTTTCATCAGGCACTTTCTCTTCGTCGGCAGACTCTTCTGTTGCCGTTTCAACAACCATCTCTTTGACAGCGTTGAAGTGGAATTCATCGTCGTTGATAAACCGTATGTCGAAATGCTGCTTGCCGTCTTTTGCCTTTGTATAGAGCTTCTTCATCTTGGCGTACTTCTTCTCCAGCTTCTCTTTATTGCTGTTGTAGAAAACGACGCATGTACGATTGGGCATCTGCTGCTTCTGGTCGAGGTAGTTTCTGAGCTGGTATGAGTACTCGTTCCTGTCGCGCAGAAATCCGTATTTTGGCAGGAATGCAACGCTGTCGAGTTGTTGGATAGGGGTGAAGTGTACTATCGTATCAGTAAAAGAAGCGGCAAAGCCGAAGATGTATATTGTCGAGGCTGCTTCTTTCTTTTTTGCAAATGCCTGATAACTCAGTCCGCCAAGTATCAATAGTAGTGCTAAAGCTACTGAAAGTCTTCTCATTTTATTTCTCTGATTGTTTATGATGTGCAAAGGTAGTAAAGAAAAATGAATAATTGGAAATTATTGGGAAGAAATTACCATTATTTACATAATTTTCAAAATATATACCTGCTACATGAAAAGATTCTCCCCGGCTCCGTCTCGTTGTCTTGAGGTGAAGCCGGGGAGTAGTGAAATGAGATATAGAGTGGGGTACTATTCTGAGAGCTGTACCACAAAGTATCCTTTCTTTCCTGTGGGGTAGACACCTTTTATGATGAGTACTGGCTCTTTCGACGTGCTTGTTTCCTTCACAATCTTTGATATGTCGTCAAGAGACTTCATCGGAACGTCGTTAACCTGGCGGATAATGAATCCCTTAGGTATTCCTGCATCCTTCATCTTACCACTGCTGACCTTTATCACTTCGAGTCCATACTGTATGTCAAGCTGCTCTTTCTGCTGCTTGGAAACCTCGCGGAAGTCAGCACCCAAAATGTCCATGTCTGCATTCTTCACTATCTTCGTGTTGCCCTGTTCATTGCGCAAGGTTACGGTTTTTGTATGCTTCTTCTTGTTGTGCAGATAGGTGAGTGTAATCTTGTCGCCAGGTCGTTTCTGGGCAATCATGCCTGACAGGTCGCCAAACTTCTTGACCTTCTGTCCGTCAACCTCTACTATCACATCACCCTTTTCCAGTCCGGCTTCTTCAGCTGCACTTTCTTCCACAACCTTGTCGATGTAGATGCCTTCCATTGTTCCAAGGTCAACTTCTTTGCCTTCTTCTTTCTGGGCATCGACATAGGACTTCACGTCACCGCCTTGTATTCCAATCATTGCACGTTGTACTGTGCCGTATTGCTTAAGGTCGCTCACCACCTTGTTCATCATGGCTGTAGGGATGGCAAATCCGTAACCGCTATAGCTGCCAGTTTGTGAATAGAGCATGGCGTTGATGCCTATGAGCTGTCCGTTAGTGTTGACAAGTGCTCCTCCTGAATTTCCTGCATTGATTGCAGCATCAGTCTGTATGAAGCTTTCAACACCGTTGGCTCCCAATGTACGTGCTTTTGCTGAAATAATGCCTGCTGTTACTGTATTGTTTAATCCAAGAGGATTGCCTATGGCGAGTACCCACTCTCCGATCTTCACGTTGTCTGAATTGGCAATGTCGATGGCGGGAAGATTCTTACCGTCAATTTTGATTAGTGCCAAGTCGGTAGTTTTGTCATTACCGATGATTCTGGCAGAGTATTCCTTGTTGTCTGTCAAAGTGACAGTAAGCTCGTCTGCTCCTTCTACTACATGATTGTTGGTTACAATATATCCGTCAGATGAAATAATGACACCACTTCCTGTTGCAGTGCGCTTAGGGGTCTGTACCTGACGTTTCTGTGTGCCACCCTGACCACGCTGGCGTGGAGTACCAAAGAAGCCTCCAAATGGGTCGCTAAAGAAATCCTCGAAGGGGTCACTTTGTACTTCAACTGTCTGAACCTTAGAGTTTTGTACATACTTGATGTGAACTACAGAAGGCAGAGCTTTCTCTGCTGCATAAGTCAAGTCAACCGGTTGGCCGGCAGGAGTGGCCGGAGCCTCAAACATCTGCATACGCTCAGATGACTGTGCCTGAGAGTTTGTTGCTGCATGGGTGTTGCCGAATGCTGCAACTGCAAAGACTACTGCCACGATACTCGTAGCTGGAACAAGATAAGATGCAATCTTTTTCATATTTACTGTAAGTTTGTGTTAATAATCTATATTGTGCTTGTTTTCAATAGTGCAAATATAACGTCAAAAAACTACAATCTGACAATTTGGCGTTTTCTTTTCTTTCATTTTAACATTTCATTTTGCCACTTTAAGGCTTGTTTGCGTCACGATAGAGAAAATTTACATTCATTTAATGACTTAATTTAAAATAAAATTAGTAATTTTGCAAACTGAAAGCACTGTCACGGTCTGTCGCTGGCATTTTTGCGAGAGGAAAGTCCGGGCAGCATAGGGTGCTCCACTTCTTAAAATAGAAGCAGTTGGCGACAGCTGGTTAGGGAAGAAGAAAACAACCGCCTTGGTTATCTAAGGTAAGGGTGAGAAGGCGTGTGTAAGAGACCACCAGGCGTTTGGCGACAGACGTGCTGTTCCCGCTGGAGGCTGCAAGTTCATGTAAACCGTCGACAAAGGGTTACCCGCCCAAGTGTCAATTGACTGCGACGGAGGGTAGAACGCTAGAGGCACAAGGTGACTTGTGCAGTAGATAAATGACAGGCACTGATTTATCAGCACAGAACCCGGCTTATAGTGACAATGCTTTCTTTTTAAATCCATATACATTATTTATCATAATGTTGATTCTCGTCCGATCAGAAAGTTATTGAAAATATTTGCACAATTGAAAAAAAATGTTTACTTTTGCATATTATTTTATCATAATAGAGAAATGTCAAAATAAATGTTTACTTTTGCATATTATTTTATCATAATAGAGAAATGTCAAAATGAAAGACATAAAAAAAATAGTATTGACAGGTGGCCCTTGCGCAGGAAAGACAACAGCACTAGTGCGCATTATTGATCATTTCTCGAGCTTGGGATTCAAAGTGTTTACAATACCTGAAGTTCCTACGCTGTTTACTCAGTCTGGAATGAACTATCTCACCAAAAACAAGGCATTCTTCTATGAAGGCGAAAAAGCAACACTTGAGATACAGCTCACACTTGAAGACCTCTTCCTGCGCATGGCCGAGCAATGCCAGAAACCATGCATCATAGTGTGTGACAGAGGTGCAATGGACATATCAGCATATATGACACCTGAGATGTGGGAAGACATAACACGTGCCGTTGGTACATCAACTCCCAAACTGCGTGACCGTTATGATGCTGTGCTACACCTTGTGTCGGCTGCCGATGGTGCCGAACAGTACTATACTACAGCCAATAATGCACAGCGCTACGAGCAGATGGATGAAGAAGGGTTGCGCATAGCACGTATGCTTGACAAGAAAGTCATTCATGCATGGACAGGACATCCACATCTTAGAGTCATCAACAACCATAACGATTTCGAGAAGAAAATGCACCGTGTGCTGAAGGAAATAAGCAATGTGCTAGGCCTGCCACAACCTATTGAGGAAGAGAGGAAATACATTGTAGAGGTGGTGGGAGCACTGCCCGACGACAGTATTGAGAGCGAGATAACACAGACATACCTCAAAGGCTACCCCGATGCCGAAGAGCGAATTCGCAAGCGCAGCTGGGGGCGTAAACAAGTGTTTGTTCACACTACGAAGAAGAAGACAGCCGAGAACGAGGAACTTGTAACCGAGCGACAGATAAATCAGAATCTATACGAGATAATGCTACCGCTGGCCGACCAGCAGCGTAACACCATACACAAGATTCGCAACAGCTTCATTTGGCGCGGACAATATTTTGAAATTGATAATTTCCTTGACGAGCTGGAAGGTCTTATAATATTAGAGACAAAAGGCATTACCGAAGGCGAGGAAATAAAAGTGCCGCCGTTCCTCAAGATTGTTAAGGACATTACAGGCGACAAAGACTACTATAACTACACACTAGCTAAGAAGAAATAAACAATTACACATTATTAATATATGATTCTTGATAAAATAAGCCAGCTTCTGATAGAGGTGGAAGGCCTTACAGCAAATAATGCTGAAGAGGTGGAACAGTTGCGACTGAAATACCTGAGTAAACGCGGTGAGATTACAGCACTAATGCAAGACTTCCGTAATGTTGCGGCAGAGCAGAAGAAAGAGGTGGGCATGAAGATTAATCAGCTCAAGCAGGCTGCTACCGACCGTATCAACCAGCTGCGTGAGCAATGCCAGGCAGATGAAGGTAATAATGACACCACTGACCTGACTAGAACCCCCTACCCCATCCGACTGGGTACTCGTCATCCGCTGACTATAGTGACCAACGAGATTATTGACATCTTCAGCCGCATGGGATTCGTGCTTGCCGACGGACCGGAAGTGGAAGATGACCTGCACGTGTTTACAAAGATGAACTTTGCTGCCGACCATCCGGCCCGGGACATGCAGGACACCTTCTTCGTGAGCCAGCACCCCGACGATGTGACAAATAACATACTGTTGCGTTCACACACCAGTTCTGTACAGGCTCGCGTGATGGAGCAAATGCACACTGAGGATGGCAAGCTCACAGCTCCCATACGTGTGATATGTCCGGGACGCGTATACCGTAATGAGGCAATAACAGCCCGTGCACAAGCAGACCTTCATCAGGTAGAAGGACTGTATATAGACAAGAATGTTTCTTTCACCGACTTGAAGCAGGTGCTACTGTCGTTTGCTCAGGAGATGTTTGGGCCAGACACAAAGATTCGTCTGCGTCCGTCATACTTTCCTTTTACAGAGCCAAGTGCAGAGATGGACATCTCGTGTTTCATTTGCGGCGGTGAGGGCTGCGGATTCTGCAAACACACCGGATGGGTTGAAATCCTGGGCTGCGGAATGGTTGACCCCAACGTTCTTGAGCAGTGCGGCATTGACTCTAAGGAATACAGTGGATATGCCTTCGGTATGGGTGTGGAGAGAATAACAAACCTGAAGTACCGCGTCAGCGACCTCCGCATGTTCTCGGAGAACGATGTACGCTTCCTTCAGGAATTCCAGTCGGCAGGATAAAAAGGACAACCTCCCTACCCTACTACGGCTTCATGCCGGCAATACCTACTTCAGCCTAATAATGCGTATTCCTACAGCATTTTTACGTTGTTGTAGGTATTGCTGCATATTAATAGTCTCTTCAAGTACTTTCTTGTGCTTGCTGGAGGCATCTATCATATACAGTCCGTCGTTGTGCCACACGGCAATGCCCAGGTGGGCAATGTCAAGCCCTTGAGCCGTGGTGACAATTCCTATGATGTCGCCATCGTGAACAGCACTGCGCATAGCCTTGGTGTTATTTACCTCGGCCGTGGGAATGTATCTGAACTTGCGCCCGGAAAGGTCTTTCTCCTGCTTGGCTATAACCGGCAGATACTCAGGATGACGCTTCAGCGACACATACTGGTCGGGGTGAGTTGTCATATATCCCACACTGACAGTCTGGACGGCAGTAAATGGCGGATTGGGGCTTTGTATCTCTTTTGCCATTCCCAGACGGGTGTTATCGCGTATCCAGTCGCTGAAATAGTGTATGCGCGATGTGTAATCCTTGCATTTCCCGTCCCAGTATCTTTGCTTGTGCAACTGACTGACAAACAGCTTGAATGTAGTCTCTTTCTTCCTGGCACAAATAGTCAAGGCAGCAACCACATCTACATAAGTGGTGCAGTCAAGCTCACGTGTGTTCAGTACCAGACGTTCATCATCAGGAAACAGCTCCAGTGTGTGTGCCACATAAGGCTTTCCCAGGAACTGCCGTGCATAGTAAAGCACATCTGTGTGCTTCGACTTCAGCAATTTCTCTATTGTGATACTGTCTGCTGCCGTGTAATGGCATCGAATCTGCGCCTTTGCATTGAAAGGTATCATGCATGTCATGATAATGACAGCAAGAACAACTCGTACAATTCTTCCCTTATTCATTTGTTTAATGTGTTTTATTTGACTTTTCTTTCCTATATCTCTTCTTTAAACCGAAATTATAGCCAACATACATGTTCATCGATCCGAATGTGTTATTGGTACGGAAACGAGACTTATGATAGTTGTTTGTATGCACTATTATGCTGGCACCTGCATACCATCTCATATTATTATATACAACTCCAAAACGGCCTATTCCGTCAAGGTTTACATTTTCGAAGTCAAAACTTCCCAAACCAGAGCCCACAATATCGCCTTCACTCTTCTTATAGGCAACAGCAGCCTGAAGGCTAACGGCAAAAAGCCAGTCTTTGGTGAAGACCCAGTTGTATGCATATCCTCCAGACAAACTGAAATTGTTATAGCTAACGCTCCTGAACATCAATGCAGAATCAAGCGACACTGTATTTGAACCCATTCTCTTGTCAATAAG
>CAMYZK010000115.1 GCA_947303825.1 uncultured Prevotella sp.
GGGCAAGACTCACAACCTGGAGACCATCGACATATTCAATCCCGACGGCACTATCTCGGATCAGAGTCCTATCTATGTAGGCATGGACCGTATGGACTGCCGTAAGCAAATTGTGAAGGACCTGCAGGCTGCCGGCCTGATGGAGCGCATCGAGGACTATACCAATAAGGTGGGCTACTCAGAGCGCAATCCTGATACCGCTATCGAGCCGCGTCTCTCATTGCAGTGGTTCCTCAAGATGCAGCATTTTGCCGACATCGCCCTGCCACCGGTGGTTAACGGAGAGATGCACTTCTATCCCCAGAAGTATGTGAACACCTATAAGAACTGGCTGGAGAATATCCAGGACTGGTGCATCAGCCGCCAGCTGTGGTGGGGTCACCGCATACCGGCCTACTACTACAACGAGAACGACGACTACGTGGTCGCCGCTACTCGCGAGGAGGCCTTGAAGCTGGCTCAGCAGAAGGATCCGAATGTCACTGATGCAGACCTGCGTCAGGATGAGGATGCCCTCGACACATGGTTCTCGTCATGGTTGTGGCCCATCTCCCTCTTCGATGGTATCAACAATCCCGGCAACGAGGAAATAAAATACTATTATCCCACCAACGATCTGGTGACGGCTCCCGACATCATCTTCTTCTGGGTGGCCAGGATGATTATGTCTGGCGAGGAGTACATGGGAACCTTCCCCTTCAAGAACGTCTATTTCACCGGCATTGTGAGAGACAAGTTGGGGCGCAAGATGTCAAAGCAGCTGGGCAACAGTCCCGACCCCATAAAGCTGATGGACGACTATGGAGCCGACGGTGTGCGCATGGGTATGATGCTCAGTGCTCCTGCAGGCAACGACATTCTCTTCGACGAGGCTCTCTGTGAGCAGGGACGTAACTTCAACAACAAGATATGGAACGCTTTCCGCCTGGTAAAGGGTTGGCAGGTGACCGACGACTCTGAATGTCAGGGAAAGACAGCCAACGAGCTGGCCGTAAGATGGATGGAGGCAAAGCTTAAGCAGGCCAATGAGGAGTTGAAAGACCACTTCTCGAAGTATCGCATCAATGATGCGCTGATGACTGTCTACAAGCTCTTCTGGGACGAGTTCTCTCAGTGGTATCTGGAGATGGTGAAGCCTGCATACAAGGACGGTAAGCAGCTGCCTATAGACCGTAAGACCTACGACGCTACACTGCAGTTCTTCGAGACGCTGTTAAAGATGCTGCACCCCTTCATGCCTTTCATAACAGAAGAGCTGTGGCAGGCCCTCTACGAGCGCAAGCCAGGGGAGAGCATCATGCGTGACTGTCTCAGGCTTGATGCCCCTACTGCCGAGGAGCTGCAGCTGATGGAAGATGTTGAGCAGGTGAAGATGGTGGTTAGCGGTGTGCGTACAGTGCGTAGCCAAAAGAACATAGCACCAAAGGAACAGCTTGAGCTACAGTGTGTAGCATGCAATCACTTCGAGCCTTACAATAGTGCTATCATGAAGATGGCAAACATAAAGGCAATAAATGTAGTGGAAACGAAAGATGCCACCTCCAGCACCTTTATGGTCAACACTGACGAGTTTGCCGTGCCTCTGGGCGACCTGATTGACGTGAAGGCAGAGATAGAGAAGATGGAGGCGCAGCTCAAACACCTTGAAGGCTTCCTGGCCGGAGTTCAGAAGAAGCTCTCCAATGAACGTTTCGTTCAGAATGCGCCAGAGGCTGTCGTTGCCATGGAGAGAAAAAAGCAGAGCGATGCCGAAGAGAAGATTGCAGCCTTGAAAGACTCTATATCGGCACTTAATAAATAGCACATACGATGGAATGGCTTACTAACCTTTTTGTTAATACCGAGTCGGTAGCTCATATTACACTGCTCTATGCTGTTGTCATTGCCGTAGGAGTGTATCTGGGCAAGATAAAGATATGTGGCATATCACTTGGGGTGACTTTCGTGCTCTTTGCCGGTATTGTAGCAGGCCATTTCGGTTTTACTGCCCCTGTCGATATTCTTACCTTCGTTCAGGATTTCGGCTTGATCCTCTTTGTCTTCATGATAGGACTTCAGGTGGGGCCTGGCTTCTTTGAGAGTTTCGGCACGGCAGGCGTGAAGCTTAACGGACTGGCAGCAACAGCAATACTTCTCAACATCCTTGTGATGTTCGGGTGTTATTTCGTCTTCTTTGATACCAATGACAAGAGTGCACTGCCCATGATGGTAGGAACGCTATATGGAGCCGTGACCAATACGCCTGGCCTCGGTGCTGCCAACGAAGCCTTAGGCTCGGTGTATGGCGAAGAAGCCCCGCAGATAGCTTCGGCCTACGCCTGTGCCTATCCGCTTGGTGTGTTGGGCATCATCGGTGCAATAATTCTTGTACGGTATATATGCAAGGTGCGTCTGGAAAAAGAAGAGGAGGCTCTTACTGCACTTGAAGGGGCTAAGGCTACGCAGAAGCCCTATAAGATGCATCTGGAGGTGACCAACAAGTATCTTGAAGGCAAGACGCTGCTTCAGGTGCACGACTTCCTGAACCGTGACTTTGTCGTGTCACGTATAGTGCATGAGGGTGAGCTGTCTATTCCCAACCGTAACACGATATTCCATCTGGGCGACCAGATGCTTATCGTATGTGCCGAGGCCGACCAGGAGGCCATCATGGCATTCATAGGCCCCAAGCTCGACATCGACTTTGAGCAGCAAGACCAGCCCCTGGTCAGCAAGCGCATCCTGGTCACCAACCCCAGTATTAACGGAAAATCGTTTGGGCAGATGCACTTCTCCAGCGTCTATGGCGTCAACGTGACACGTGTCACACGTCATGGCATGGACCTCTTTGCTTCTCCGTCGCTACCACTCCAGGTGGGCGACCGCATCATGGTTGTCGGTCCGGAGGATGCCGTAGACCGCGTAGCAAACAAGATGGGCAACTCGGTGAAACGCCTTGATGCCCCCAACATTGCAACAATCTTTGTAGGGGTCTTCCTCGGTATCATCTTCGGTTCGCTGCCCTTTATCCCAGGCATGCCGCTCATGAAGCTTGGTATTGCGGGCGGTCCTTTGATTATTGCAATACTCATAGGGCGATATGGGTATAAGATAAAGCTGGTAACGTATACCACCACTTCTGCCAACATGATGCTGCGCGAGATAGGACTGGTGCTCTTCCTAGCATCAGTAGGTATAAAAGCCGGCGCAGGCTTCTTTGAGACCGTGATGCAGGGTGATGGTCTGCTTTACGTGCTCACCGGATTCCTGATAACGGTCATACCTATTTTAATAATAGGCCCCATTGCCCGCATGAAGTTTAAGTTCAACTACTTCACCATAGCAGGAATGATCTCGGGCACATATACCGACCCGCCCGCTTTGGCCTATTCTAATTCCATCTGCTCGAAAGAAGCACCTGCGGTGGGATATTCCACAGTATATCCTCTGGCTATGTTCCTCAGAATACTTACGGCGCAGCTGATAGTGCTTTTCTTCTGTCAGTGAACGACGCATAATAATTGATGACAATATAATAATACACGTGTAATTTTTATGAATAAATTAAAACTGCTGTTAGGCGCATTGCTCACGGTTGCTTCGCAGAGTGTTCTAGGCCAGGGAGCCAAGAACATCGTTATCAGCGAGGTTCTAACCAGCAATAAGACTAGCATTGTTGATGAGTTTGGGAAGCGTGAGGCCTGGCTTGAACTGGAGAACAGGTCTTATACCACCTACAATGTGCGTGGCATGTTTATCACCACCAATGAAAAGGTACTCGACAAGAGCTTGAGTGCGCCTGAACGCATCAAATTGATGAGCATCATACCCAATGGCGACGTGCGCACCAACATCGGTGCACGTCAGCATCTGGTGTTTTTCCTAAACAGCAGTCCTGCCAATGGCAAGCTGCATCTCTCTGTGCAGACACCCGATTCTGCCAGCGTCTGGGTGGCTCTTTACAATGGCAATGGCGTAGAGTTGATCGACTCTGTCCGTGTACCGGTTCTTCCTCCAGACTGCTCCTATGCTTTTGTTGGGACCGACAATGACGGAAAGAGGCTATGGGCAGTAAAGAGTGCAGCCGAAGTGACTCCCGGAATAGAAAATGCCATTAGCGGAGATGAAACCAAGAAGACCGGAGTTGACAAGTTCAAGGAGCAAGACCCCCATGGCTTTGCCATGGCTATTATGGCCATGGGAATAGTGTTCCTATGCCTGGCCCTGCTCTGGTTGTTCTTTACCGTCTTTGGCCTAGTCATGCGACATCTTGACACAGCAAAGAAGGTTGCCAACACCCATCCCATAAAGCCTATTACCAGGACAGTGGAAAAGACGGCAGAGATGGCACACAAGACAGGCAACATCCTCCAGGAGGGATTAGACATGAAGGGTATCGACATGGAGGTCTACATGGCTGTCATAGGCATGGCCCTTCGTCAGTACGAAGACGATGTACACGACGTTGAGAGCGGCATCATCACCATTAAGTCAAAGGATACAGGATGGGACGACGAGTACAGTCTGATGACTCATTGGCACGACCCGTTCACACCGCGCGATCACAACGCGCCCACTATTCCCACAACACCAGAGCTTCATTAATTCTTTAACCGCTATAAACCCATAATAGAAATTCTCATGAATAAGTATCAATATAAGGTAAAGGGCGTAGACTACGAAGTAGAAATCGCCGAGGTAGAAGGCAACATAGCCAAAGTCAACGTCAACGGTATTCCGTTTGAGATAGAGCTCCAGAAACCTATCAATGCCGCCAAGCATCCCAACATGGCAACTCCCAAGGTGGTACCTGCTGCAGCCACCGTCCAGCCTGCAGCCGCCCCTCAGCCTGTCGCTGCACCCGCTGCTCCTGCGGCAGTAGGCAGTGGCTCTCCTGTAAAAGCACCCCTGCCAGGCACTGTTACCGAAGTGAAAGTGCAGGTGGGTCAGCAAGTCAACGTGGGAGACACCCTTGTTGTGCTTGAGGCCATGAAGATGCAAAACAATATCGAGTCTGAATATGCAGGAAAGGTGACGTCAGTCACTGTGAAGCAAGGTGATACCGTCATGGAAGGAACCGTGCTGATGACCATAGGATGATGGACATTGATTGTTTAACCTTGTAGATTGACTATTATGTTTGAATTCATAGCCGAAAATTTCAGAGAATTCCTTACATATACAGGTTTTGCCAATGCTACCACAGGCAACATCATAATGATAGTGGTAGGTGCCGTATTCATCTATCTTGCCATAAAGAAAGATTTCGAACCCTTACTGCTCGTTCCTATAGGACTGGGCATCATCCTCGGCAACATTCCGTTCCGTAGTGATGCAGGACTGGAGATAGGACTGTATGAAGACAACTCTGTGCTCAACATCTTCTATCAGGGGGTGCGGCAAGGATGGTATCCACCGCTCATCTTCCTGGGCATAGGTGCTATGACCGACTTCTCGGCCCTGCTGGCCAATCCCAAACTCATGCTCATTGGTGCTTCTGCCCAGTTTGGCATCTTCGGAGCTTATATGATAGCGCTCGCCTTTGGCTTTGAACCCAATCAGGCAGCAGGTATAGCCATCATTGGCGGTGCCGATGGCCCTACTGCCATCTTCCTGTCAAGCAAGCTCTCGCCTAACCTTATGGGAGCCATTGCAGTATGTGCATATAGCTACATGGCCCTGGTGCCGCTCATTCAGCCGCCCATCATGCGCCTTCTCACCACCAAGAAGGAGCGTCTTATCAAGATGAAGCCTGCACGCAACGTCAGTCAGACCGAGCGCATACTCTTCCCTATCATCGGTCTGCTCATCACTACTTTCATCGTGCCTTCTGCCTTACCGTTGCTGGGAATGCTCTTCTTCGGCAACCTGCTCAAGGAGAGTGGCAAGACCACCCGTCTGGCCAAGACTGCAGGCAATGCTCTCAACGATATCGTTGTAGTGCTGCTAGGACTTACTGTGGGATGCTCCACGCAGGCCAGCGAGTTCCTCACCATGAACACCGTGTTTATCTTTGCCATCGGTGCCTTCGCCTTTGCCATAGCATCGGCCAGCGGTGTATGCTTCGTCAAGCTTATGAATCTCTTCCTGCCCAGCGACAAGAAGATAAACCCACTGATAGGCAATGCCGGCGTGTCGGCAGTACCTATGGCAGCCCGCATAAGCCACAACATGGGTCTTGAGTACGACCGTCACAACTTCCTGCTGATGCATGCCATGGGCCCCAATGTGGCAGGTGTCATCGGCTCGGCCGTAGCGGCAGGTGCGTTGTTGGGATTCCTTTCGTAAAGACTTTGCAAACCAAACATTACATTTTCGGTCGTCACTTCAATGCAAGTGGCGACCGAATTCTTAAAATGCCTAAATTCGCATGAAAAAACCATCATGCCCAAAAGAATATGTCACGTAAAATGAGTAAATTTGCGCTCAAATTAGAATTACGTTTTTATTTAAATTCAAACTATGGTAGATTACAAGACTTTGGGCCTCGTGAACACCCGTGAGATGTTCAAGCGTGCCATCAATGGCGGTTATGCCATCCCCGCATTCAACTTCAACAACATGGAGCAGCTGCAGGCCATCATCAAGGCCAGCAGCGACCTTAAGAGCCCCGTCATCCTGCAGGTGTCGAAAGGTGCCCGCAACTATGCCAATGCCACGTTGCTGCGCTACATGGCACAGGGTGCTGTAGAGTATGCCAAGGAGCTGGGTTGCAAGCATCCTGAGGTGGTGCTGCACCTTGACCATGGCGACAGTTTCGAGACATGTAAGAGCTGCATCGACTATGGCTTCTCCAGCGTGATGATCGACGCCAGCCACCTGCCTTTTGAAGAGAATATCGCCCTTACAAAGAAAGTGGTAGACTATGCCCACCAGTTCGATGTGACTGTTGAGGCCGAGCTGGGCGTACTCGCCGGTGTTGAGGACGAGGTGTCGAGTGCTGAGAGCCACTACACCAAGCCCGAGGAGGTTATCGAGTTCTCACAGCGTTCTGGCTGCGACTCTCTGGCCATCTCTATCGGTACCAGTCACGGTGCCTACAAGTTCACTCCCGAGCAGTGCACCCGCGACCCGAAGACCGGTAAGCTCGTGCCACCGCCACTGGCATTCGACGTGCTCGACGCCGTGATGAAGGAGCTGCCCGGATTCCCCATCGTGCTGCACGGTTCTTCTTCTGTTCCACAGGAGTATGTCGACGAGATCAACGCCCTGGGCGGCAAGCTGCCCGATGCCATCGGTATTCCCGAAGAGCAGCTGCGCCTCGCCTCAAAGAGTGCTGTCTGCAAGATTAACATCGACTCTGACAGCCGTCTGGCCTTCACTGCTGCCGTTCGTCGCGTGCTGCACGACAAGCCAGGTGAGTTCGATCCCCGTAAGTTCTGTGGCCCTGCCCGCGACGAGATGGAGAAGATGTACAAGCACAAGATCAAGGAAGTGC
>CAMYZK010000116.1 GCA_947303825.1 uncultured Prevotella sp.
TTGGAGTGATATTCAGCAACAAGCACCAGGAAAACGAAGCACAGCCAAGCAGTCAGGTTGCAAACGTAGAAGCCACAGAAAGCAATACGTACTACAGCGACAAATATATTGAAGATGAAGCTGACTACGCTATGCTTGACAATCAGGACATATATGAGTATCTACTGGCTGAAATGTAATTGCAAGACGAAGGAGATATAACTGCGAAGAACTCTTAACTCGAAACTCTCAACACTAAACTCTAAACTAAGAATTATACTGACCATAATAATGATGACCATGCTAGTCCACTGTGTCATGGCTCAAGACGCAAAAGGGCAACAGCAGAAGTTTTCGCCAGAGAAGTTTGAGGCAGATTTACAGGCCTTCATAACAAAGGAAGCCAACCTTACCAAGCAGGAAAGCGCAAAGTTCTTCCCTGTCTACAGGGAGATGCAGTCCAAGCAGCGGCAACTCTTCGAGAAGCAGCGAAACCATAACAGAGTGAAGCCTGCCGACGAACAGGGATGCAAGAAAGCCATCATGGACGGCGACGCTCTTGATATAGAGATAAAGCAGCTGCAGCAGAAATATCACAAGCGATTCCTGGAAATGATGCCTGCCTCAAAAGTCTACGACATTCTGAAGGCAGAAGAGCGATTCCACAGGAGAATGATGAGGAACTGGGGAAGGAACAACCGTATGGCTCCACCTCAGAAATGAGGTTTGACAAGCAACTCCTCATCACGCGACTTCAGCGAGGAAGAAACAACTTTACTTGACAAGCGATGCCAGTCAGAGCTGTAGATATCTACAACACGCTCTGACTGGTTTTTATTTATGACATACGTCCGGACTATCTGTACTGAATGCTTATCACCAGACTTACCGTTATCCGTAAGCAACTTCATTTCCATGGTCAGCACATCGCTAAGACGCATGCATAGACTGTCGGAAGAAAGATAGGTCATCTCACTCTTTCCGTCAAGAACATTTGTAACCTCTGCTTTCATGTTTGCCTCCATAAAGTCGAGCATGTCAAGACGACTGTTATGCGTGAGATACGGAAAAAGCGAGTCGGGCATCTCTTTGAACACTAACGCCATTTTCGGCTCCTGCTGGGCATAAACGCCGAGCGAGAAAGTTAGAACGAGAATAAGGGAAATTAGTCTTTTCATAGTCTCAATGTTATGTCATAGTCCAGCGGAAGCCTTTTGCCTATACTGGTTGTTATTACTGAAGCTCCCTGAGCATCTGCCTCCTGGCGTACTAAAGCGGCCATAATGTCGGCATTTCGCTCGTCAAGGTGGCTGATAGGCTCGTCGGCAAGGAGAAAGTCGAAAGGCTGAACAAGAGCACGCATCAAAGCAACACGCTGCTGCTGCCCAAACGACATGCGCCCCACCTTGGAACTTAGCTTGTCGGCTATGCCCAGCAACTCAAACCACTCTTCTATCTGCTTTCTGGATTTGTGATGAGTAAGGGAATTCTTTATCTCTACATTCTCTAATGCGGTAAGCTCGGGAAACAGGCGCAACTCCTGAAAGAGGACGCTGACATGCTGCTGGCGCAGAGCACACCACTTGTCAATGTCATACTGCCGGGCATCTGTGTCGTCAAAAAATATCCTACCTGAATAGTCATGGCGATAACCCTGTATGTAGCTGCAGAAGGTGCTCTTGCCCTTGCCGCTGTCGGCCTCAACAAGATAGTGGCGACCTCTCTCAAAAGAGACATCACACTGCCAAATGTCAGAGACAAGAGACTCTGCACAGCTGCTGAAGACCTGTGGCAAAACGTGCTTGAAGGTTATCCTATTCATTGTCTTGACAGTTGCATCATCATTACTGCTGCAAGACCTGCCGTCTCTGTGCGCAAACGGCTCTTGCCTAAGTCCACAGATATGTAGCCGGCATCGACAGCCTGACGAACCTCCTCAACAGAGAAATCGCCCTCCGGCCCTACAAGAACCGTGACGTCTGAAGTGCTATGTGCCAACTCTTCAAACAGAGACACCCTTGGAACCTCGTCGTAACAATGGGCAATAAACCTCATTCCATCAGTATGGGTTGATATGAATGTGCAGAAGTCTTGCATCTCGTTGACAACTGGTTTCCATGCCTTGCGGCTCTGCTTCATCGCAGAGACCACGATACGCTCCAAACGCTGTGTCTTGACAACACGCCGTTCAGAGAAACGGCAGTCGAGCAGCGACAGCTCGTCGAAGCCCACCTCGGTAGCTTTCTCTACTAGCCACTCCATGCGCTCCATCATCTTGGTAGGAGCAATGGCCAGATGAAGATGTCCCTTCCACTGTGGCTGCTGCGGCATACACGCTATCACATCGTACATGCACCGATGGCCCTCTGTGGAAGAAACGACAGCCCTGCAAAACATCCCCTTGCCGTCTATTAGCATCATCTCGTCGCCCTGCCTGAGACGCAGCACACGCAAAGCATGAGTAGCCTCGTCTGCAGGCAACTCACGGCATGAAGCAGCATCGGGCACATAGAAATAGCGTTCTTCCTTCATCTTGTCATTTCCTGCGGTTTATCTCATCGCGCAGCTGGGATGCCAGCTCGTAATTCTCTTCATCGACAGCATTCTGCAAGGCAGCACGCAGCCTGGCAGTGTCCATCGAGTTGATAGGAATAGCCACACCTCGGGCGTGCTCGTCGAAAGGCTGACTCTGTGCCTTCATAAGGCGTTCCTCTATATAAAGGGGCACATTGGAGATAATGCTAAGCAGCACGGCATCAGTAGTACGTATCCTCACCGAATTGCCACTCTCGGTATCGCAGAGTATAACCTGATATTGACCGTCGTATACGCCAACAATCATCATCTCATACTGTGAAGGCAACAACTGCAGCAGGGCTTCAGGCAGCATAAGCCGGTTGACAGAGCTATTGCCACGCAGACGTATCATCAGCTGACGGGTCATGTCGGCATCGCACACCACAGAAAGAACACGCTGACGAGACTCGTCGGTAAGCAAGATAACCGACAGATCATTACTGCCCATTATCTGCTGAATGTTCTCAAATCTCAGTAGTGAACGCTGCATGACACAGATGGTTACAAATTATTCTTCTTCTGAGGCTTGAACACCAGTGCAAAGGCAACAGCTACGACCAGTGCATAGACAGCAAAGATATACCAGCACGTTGTCCAGTCGCCCACAGTATAATGTATGTCGCCTACAGCCTTGTCGGTGGTATAGCTGTTAATGATGGCCTGAGCTCCCAGCGTGCCCAGCGTAGCGCCAATACCATTGGTCATCAGCATAAACAACCCCTGTGCACTGGAACGAATGGAATCGTCGGTTGTATTCTCAACATACAACGATCCTGAGATGTTGAAGAAGTCAAAGGCAACGCCATATACTATCATTGAAAGGACAAAGAGCCACACACCGCTGCCAGGGTTGCCCAGTCCGAAGAATCCGAAGCGGAACACCCATGCAAACATAGCTATAAGCATCACCTTCTTGATGCCCAGACGCTTCAGGAAGAACGGTATGAGCAGTATGCAGAGGGTCTCGCTAATCTGCGACAAAGAAATCAATATGTTGGCATGCTGCACGCCAAAGGTGTCGGCATAGGCGGCATCGGCTCCGAAACTGTTGATAAACGGATTGGCAAACCCATTGGTTATTTGCAGGCATACGCCCAGGAGCATGGAGAAAACAAAGAAGATGGCCATCTGCTTCTGCCTGAAGAGTGTGAAAGCACGCAGTCCGAATGCCTCGACAAATGATTTCTTACCCTCGTTCTTCTTTATTGCACACTTAGGCAGTGTGAAGGAATAGAAGAAAAGTATGACACTCAACACGCCCGAAGCCACAAACTGATTCTGGTTGTCCTGGAATCCCATCAGGTCAACAAACCACATCATAAGTATGAAGCCTACCGTACCAAAGACACGTATGGGAGGGAAGCTCTTCACGGTGTCCAGCCCGGCTTGAGACAGTCCGTTATATGCCACAGAATAAGACAATGCTATGGTTGGCATGAAAAAGGCCACACTGAGGGAATAGAGTGTGAAGATAACTCCAAACGACGTGTTCGACCCGTTAGCATGACCATAGGCAGCAGCAGCAAACATAAAGACACCGGCTAGCAGATGGCAGATGCCAAGCAGACGCTGTGCCTGTACCCAACGGTCGGCAATGATGCCCATAATTGCCGGCATGAAGATGGAAACAATTCCCTGCATGGAATAGAACCATCCTATCTCTGAGCCGAAGCCAAGATTGCCGAGGTAACGGCCCATACACGTAAGATACGCTCCCCAGACGGCAAACTCCAGGAAGTTCATAATAGAGAGGCGGACTTTCAGATTCATAACAGTATCAGTTTTAGTTAATAATCACATTATTATAATACGCACGCACGATGCCGGCATCATCGCGTCTTAACACTATCTGACCTGACAACCATTCGGTGAAGGGTTGTTCCTGAGTCAGGGGATAGCACCTGACGGGCAGCCCCTGCCGAATCTCCACGACTGACAGCGAGAGAGTCGCTCCGTCCTCCAATACTATCTCGTGGCAGGCTATCCGACGGATATTCGTTTTCATCTTTTTTCTTTGTATGGAACCTTATCAGCTGTACACTATTGAGAAATAGCATGCGTGCAGACGTGGTAAACTCGCTTCCTCCATCCAGATAGAAGTAACCTTTTATATGCTTCATCACCCTCGTGGTGTCGGCTGGAATTCGCAGCTGACTCAGACCTGAGATAGAGAACTGCAGGTTGCGACTTATTATAGTATCTGCATATTGCACAGCCATATATGCTACTCCCCGCTTTTCTCCAGTCTGGTACATATAGTCGCTCATAAACATAAGCAAAAGCTCGTCACCACGGCGGTAGGTGGTATCGGCATCTATGGTAAACTCCCACCTGTTATAAGGAGCCATCGGCAACAGTAAGGCCGTTGTCCTGTCCGACCACACGTTAGCCGTATCGCCTGTAGCGTTGTAGTGCGAATACTTGCCTATTTCACCTTCAGAGGCTCCTAGTTCCAGAGCTTTATCCTCCAGGCGGCTTACCACACGCTGCATGATAGGATCGAAACGGTCGGCACGAGTATAGTAGTATACAAGCGACGAGTCAAACTGAGCCTTGCTCACACCATACTTCTTCAGCACAGCCTCTTCATAAAGCGCGTTGTCATACTCTGAATGCCTGCCTTGCTGTGCCATTGCCTTAGCTGTAAAGTAATCGACCAGTATATCCTCCATGTCGTCTGGCTGAATATACTGACTAGGCGTGCCTGGCTTGCATGCAGCTATGAGCATAAGCATGCCAACAGTGGCGAGGGCAACCATTCTATTCACGCTTCACCGAGATTTTTGCCAGTTCCTTCCTGTAGAAGAGCAACAAAGCCACTACGCCGACAGAGATGCTGGAGTCGGCAAAGTTGAAGACAGGGTCGAAGAATGTAAACCTCTCTCCTCCCCATATAGGAATCCACGACGGCAGTGTGGTGTCGATGAGGGGGAAATAGAACATATCCACCACTTTTCCCATAAGGAAGGAATCGTAACCGTTGCCCAGCCCCACCCATTGGCTGACATGCACTGGAGAGCTGGCTTCAAAACCCAGCCCATAGAACATGCAGTCTATCAGGTTACCGGCAGCACCAGCCAGAACCATCGACAAGCACACAATGTACCCCCAACGGGCTTTCTTTCTAGCCTCAAGCCAGATATAGTAGCAAAGAAAGGCAATGGCAAAGACACGGAAAATGGAGAGCACCAACTTCGGCCCTAACTGCATTCCCCATGCCATGCCGGCATTCTCTATAAAAGAGATGTGAAACCACTCTGTTATCTTTATACTCTCGTGCAGCTCCATGCTGGTCTTGACACAGATTTTTATTACCTGGTCTGCAATCATGATAGCCAGCACTATAAGTACGGCCAACATGCCCCGCGTGATAATGGGCTTCTTTCTTTCCACTTTCCTACTCGTAGGTGTTTCTTTCTCGGTTATCTTACTTGCGTTTCTTCTCCAGTTCCTTCGACTCAACGCTCAAGGTAGCATGCGGCACAGCACGCAAGCGCTCTGCAGGAATAAGCTTTCCGGTGATGCGGTCTATGCCGTAGGTCTTGTTGTCTATTCTTACCAAAGCAGCCTTCAGACCCTGAATGAACTTCTGCTGCCTGGAGGCAAACTTCATCAAGTCTTCCTTTGTCTGCGCCTCGCTACCCTCTTCAAGAGCCTTGTATGTTGGCGACGTGTCGTCTACATCGTTTGAGTCACGATTGGTCAGCGTGTCCATCATCTGGTCGTAGTCTCTCTTGGCAAGGGCCAGCTTCTCAAGAATAATCTGACGGAACTCCTCGAGTTCCTCGTCAGTGTAGCGTGTCTTTTCTGACATATATTATTTAGTCTTTAGTTATTTTGATATTCAGTTTCAAATCGTCAATTTCAACCTCCTGGCCGTCGTTCTCCTCAACGACGATGTTGTTGGCCAGCACCTGACTCTTGATGCTGTCGCCATAGCTGCCTACAGCCTTGGCAACAGCATCGCTAGGCGATACGGTCACCACGATACGGTCTGTAATCTCAAGACCGCTCTCCTTGCGGATGTTCTGTATGCGGTTGATAAGTTCGCGAGCCATACCTTCGCTCTTAAGCTCGTCGGTAAGCTCTACTTCAAGGGCAACGGTGAGAGCCCCCTCATTGGCCACCAGCCATCCCGGGATGTCCTCGCTGATGATGTCTACGTCGGCAGCCTCTACGGTTAACTCCTGGCCTTCGGCCACAATAGCGATGCTACCCTTGTCTTCCAGTTCGGCTATCTGCTCTTGTGACAGTTCACCGATGGCGGCAGCTACACTCTTCATCAGTTTGCCATATTTCTTGCCCATAACCCTGAAGTTGCACTTCACCTTCTTTACCAGAATGCCCTGACCTTCAACGAATTTCAGTTCCTTCACGTTCACTTCGTTGAGTATAAGCTGCTTCACGGCTTCTATGTAGTGGCGCTGTTCGGCAGTGGCTGGCACCATGATACACTGCAGTGGCTGGCGCACCTTGATATTCACCTTCTTGCGCAAGGCGAGCACCATAGAAGTAATCTTCTGCGACATCTCCATACGTGCCTCCAGATCGGTGTCGATGAGGGAATCATCGGCAACAGGGAAGAAGTCAAGATGCACAGAGTCTTTCTCACCGCCGAGGTCGCGGTAGAGCTGGTCGGCATAGAATGGTGAGAAAGGAGCTATGAGCTTGGCAACAGTCATCAGACTGGTGTACAGGGTATCGTATGCCGAGCGTTTGTCGTCGGTCATGTCCTTGCCCCAGAAGCGCTTGCGCTGTGTATGCACA
>CAMYZK010000117.1 GCA_947303825.1 uncultured Prevotella sp.
CCTCGTTGATGTCGTTGAAGATGATGTTCTTGATACCTGCTGCAACAAATGCCTTTGCAATGTTGAAGCCAATGCCGTAAGATGCGCCGGTAATCCAGGCGTTCTTACCCTCTAATGAAAAAAGATTTTTCATTTAATTCAAAATTTTAAATTATAAATTATAAGTGAAAATGAATACTAATCCTTGCTTTCCTGTCCTGCTGCTTTTATCTTACGTAATATGGCAAGCTGAATAGATGTCCCTCGGTTCGGATACTGCGGTTATTGCGAGGAGACGATTTCAGTGGCATTTGCTTAGAATTTAGAATTAATAATTTATAATTATGATTACTGTGACCAGGAATTATCTCAAATCGCAGATTTGTGAGAAGTCTTGGTCACTGTAATCAAGATTTTCTCCTCCCATCCCCCAGATGAACGTATAGTTGTGTGTTGCGGCGGCGCTGTGTATGCTCCATTCGGGCGAGAGCACGGCCTGCTCGTTGTGCATCCAGATGTGGCGTGTCTCCTGCGGCTCACCCATGAAGTGGCATACGGCCTGGTCTTCGGGCAGCTCGAAGTAGAAGTAGGCCTCCATGCGTCGCGCATGGGTGTGTGCGGGCATGGTGTTCCACACCGAGCCGGGTGCCAGCTCGGTCATGCCCATCTGCAGCTGGCATGTGGGCAGCACCTGGTTTACCAGCATCTTGTTGATGTCGCGCTCGTTAGACATCTCCAGGCTTCCCATGTGAGCCACCACGGCATCCTGCTTTGTCACCTTGCGGCAGGGAAAGGCTGTGTGCGCCGTCGCGGAGTTGAAATAGAATTTTGGTGGCAGTGCAGCGTCCGACGGTTTCCCCGTCGGAAAGGAGGGAGCAAAGCGCACCTCACGGTCGCCACGGCCTATGTACAATGCTTCTTTATAACCCAGTTCAAAGGTCTCGTCGCCCACCATGACGCGCCCTGCACCTCCCACATTGTAGATGCCTATCTCGCGGCGTGAGGTGAAGTATGGGGCTTTCAGCGGGTCGATGGCCTCCAGCGGCAGCTCCTCCGTTACGGGCATGACACCTCCCACCACCATGCGGTCGTACATAGAATACACCATGTTCACCTCGTCGGCGGCGAAGAGCCGTTCTATCAGGAAGTCACGGCGCAGGCGTGCGGTGTCATATCTGCGTGCGTCATCAGGGTGTGCTGCATAGCGCAGCTCGTAGTTAGTTGTCATTTTCTGGCTTTTTCGATTAGTTTGGATGCAAAATTACAAAAAAGTCAGGAGTCTACAGCGTGTACCATCAACTTATTTTCTGCGGCTTAATATTTTTTAATATGATTATCCGCTGGTGAAGTGCAAACGACGCTGAAAGCCTCTCCGCTTAAGACTCGGCTCTGTAGCTTGGCTTGTCCAAGAACCGCAGCAGCCGAAGAACTACGGATTATTAAAACAAAAGGTTGACACAACGTGTCAACCTTAAACGCAGATTTTCTCAGATATTTATGTTTTCTGTAATAATGTACGGTCCGAAAGCCTTTGTCTATGCGTCGATGTTGGCGTAGGTGGCGTTCTTCTCGATGAACTCTCGGCGTGGCTCCACGTCGTCGCCCATAAGCATGGAGAATATCTCGTCGGCCTCGGCAGCGTTCTCTATGGTCACCTGCTTGAGCAGACGGTTCTCGGGGTTCATGGTTGTCTCCCAGAGCTGCTCGGGGTTCATCTCGCCCAGACCTTTGTAGCGCTGGGTGTGAAGGGCGGTGCTGTTCTCGTCGCCTGCCACGTACTTGTCTATGAAAGCCTGGCGCTGCTGCTCTGTGTAACAGTACTCGCTAACCTTCTTGAACGTACATTTATATAATGGCGGGGTGGCTATGTAGAGGTGTCCTCCCTGTATTACCTGTGGCATGAAGCGGTAGAAGAGCGTCATGATGAGTGTGTCGATGTGTGAGCCATCGACATCGGCATCGGTCATGATGATAATCTTGTCGTAGCGCAGCTTGTCGATGTTGGCCTCGCGGTCGCCCTCTCCGTCCACTCCGAAGCGTACTCCTATAGACTGTATGATGTTCATCACCGACTCGGCCTCGAAGACGCGGTGCCACTGAACCTTCTCCACATTCAGAATCTTACCACGCAGTGGCAGAATGGCCTGGAAGTGACGGTCACGTCCCTGCTTGGCACTGCCTCCTGCGGAGTCACCCTCGACGAGGAATATCTCGCAGTTCTTCGGATCTTTGTTCGAGCAGTCGGCCAGCTTGCCGGGAAGTCCGCCGCCGCTCATGGGGTTCTTGCGCTGCACGCTCTCGCGGGCCTTGCGTGCGGCAATACGTGCTGTGGCAGCCAGCACCACCTTCTCGCAGATGAGCTTGGCCTCCTTCGGATGCTCCTCCAGATAATTGGACAGGGCCTCGCTGACGGCCTGGCTCACGGCACCAGCCACCTCGCTGTTGCCCAGCTTGGTCTTTGTCTGTCCTTCAAACTGCGGCTCGGCCACCTTGATGCTGATGACGGCGGTGAGACCCTCGCGGAAGTCCTCGGGGGCTATCTCTATCTTCGCCTTCTCTATCTGCTTGGAGATGTTCGGGTCGCTATCGGCATATTTCTTCAGCGTACGTGTGAGGGCAGCACGGAAACCAGCCAGGTGGGTACCACCTTCGATGGTGTTGATATTGTTTACATACGAGTGGATGTTCTCGGAATAGTCCGTGTTATACATCACGGCGACCTCGATGGGCACACCCTGCTTTTCGGTCTTCAGATAGATGACATCGTCGACCAGATGTGTGCGGTGGCGGTCTACGTAGCGTACGAACTCCTTCAGGCCTTCCTTGGCGTGGAACACCTCAGGCTCACGCAGGTTGCCTTCCTCGTTGGGCCTCATGTCGGTGAGCGTGATGGTGATGCCGGCATTGAGGTAGGCCAGCTCGCGCATACGCTTGGCGATGGTGTCATACTTGTATTCTGTGGTGGTGAAGATAGAACCGTCGGGCCAGAACTGTTGGCGGGTTCCTGTCTTGTCGGTGTCGCCCACAATCTTCACATCGTATAGGGGCTTGCCTTTCTCGTACTCCTGCTGGTAGATGTGACCGTTGCGGAACACCTGCGACAGCATGTGGGTGGACAGGGCGTTGACACACGACACGCCTACGCCGTGCAGACCGCCGGAGACCTTATAGCTGCCTTTATCGAACTTACCGCCGGCGTGCAGCACGGTCATAACGACTTCCAAGGCCGACTTGTGCATCTTCTCGTGCTCGTCTACGGGAATACCGCGGCCATTGTCCTGCACGGTGATACTATTGTCTTCGTTGATGGTGACCTCGATATGTGTGCAGTAGCCTGCCATTGCCTCGTCGATAGAGTTGTCTACCGTCTCGTTCACCAAGTGGTGCAGACCCTTCTCGCTGATGTCGCCTATATACATGGCCGGACGCTTGCGCACAGCCTCAAGTCCTTCGAGCACCTGTATGTTGCTCGCAGAGTAATTCTGTTGTTCTTGAAGTAATTCGTCTGTCATTTTTCAGAAAATGTCCTAAATAGGGTGCAAAGGTACAAAAAAAAAGACATATAAACGAATCTTTTTCTGCTAAAAAACTACAAAACTTCTAGCGAAACTTCTCTGCCTCCAGCTTCATGGCCCGGGCAACGTCGTCGGGTGTGAAGGGTAGGGGACCTCGGCCCAGTTCGGGTGCATTGAACGATTTCAGTGTGTTGTCGTAGAACGACGGGTGTTGTTGTGGCAGGCAAAAGGGCTTATGTGCCCGTCCCTCGCGGTCAACATAGCAGAAGTAAGGCTTGCCATAAAGTCCGTCGTCGCGCTTGGATGCAAAGACAAACCAGCGGCTGTTGCTCGACCATGAGTGGTAGGTGTCGCTCTTGGCACTGTTCACCACTGCCAGGGTGTCGGTTTTCCCTGTCTGGAGGTCTAGCATCTGGAGGTCGGCCTCTGGGTGCCAGATGGGGAATGTGCCGTAGTACGCCACGGTGTAGAGCAGGAATCGTCCGTCGGGACTAATACGCGGGTGGCATACGGAGTTTTTTAGTTTAGAGTTTAGAGTGTAGAGTTTAGAGTTTGCTACCGCAGTGTTTTCTGGTTTAGAGTGTAGAGTGTAGAAATTGGAGTTTGCGACGATGGTGTCTACCTCAGTGCCAAAGGTGCCGGTGGCTTCGTCGAAGGGAATTCTCACCAGGGCATATTGAAGCCTGCTGATGTCGGCAGGGAGTGGCACGCTGTCGGCGGCACAGTAATAGATATATTTGCCGTCGGGCGAGAAGGTGGGAAAGGTCTCCAGCACGGTCTTCTGTTCGAGCAGCGGGCTGTGCAGCATGCGGTGCTCCTGCAGGTCGGCCACATAGACGTCGCTGGCCGAGTCGTAGACTTCCAGGCGTTTTCTGGGCTGACTGTGAAACCCTGGTATGATGAGGTTTGTGCTGAATGTGATGAAGCGTCCCGAGGGCGAGAATCCAAAGTAGACGCTGCCCGAAATCATTGAGTCGGCCTTCAGGTCTAGCTTGCGCATACTGCCGTTCTGGTTTAGTATGGCTCCCCCCTGCTTGCCCCTTACGTACATCATAGACAGTGCCGGGTTGTTGCTTCCGAAGGTATGGCAGTTCATGCATCGGTTTTCCTGATGCTCATAGTCGGCCAGTGCTGCCTCGTCGAAGTTCTCAATGCACCTCTGGCGTATCTCGACACGGTTCCACACCTCGTAGTCGGGTTCTATGAGCCGGTAGGTGAGCCAAGGGTCCAGGCTGTCTTTCACTACATGCCATGTGAAAGGCCTGTACTCCATCCACTTGCCGTTGATGCGTGCCGTTACCTGCACCTCTATGTCGCCGCCCCGGCCTAGCAGCTCCTTCCATTCGCTGATGTCGAAGACGGCCTCGTTGCCGCGCGTGTTGAGCGTCATGCTGCCTGCCTTCACCTCCAGTGCATCGCAGCTGTCGTGGTGCAGCAGGAAGTTGAGCGGTGCAATGTTCTGTGGTATAGTAATGTTGGTATAGTCGGGATAGATGGGGGGCAGTGAGTCTGTCTTGTGCACGTCGCTGGGCGTTGGGGTGCAGGCTGTGAAAATGAGGAAAGAGAGTATGAGGAATGCCGTTGCCCTCACTCCTCTTCTTTTAAGTGAAGAGTGAAGAGTGAAGAGTGAAGAATCCTTCGGGAGTGAAGAGTGAAGAGTGAAGCGTGAAGAATTTGCTACCGCGCTTTTAAGCGGCAACCGTAGCAGAGAAATCATATCTTTCATCTTTCATTTATCATTTTTCATCTGATTAAGCAGGGTAATCATATCTTTCATCTTTCATCTGTTATTTATCAAAGTAGTACCAGTAGGTGTCTTTGAAGGCAGTGCTGCCTCGCTGTCTGTTGTATTGTTGGAATCGTCTTGCCACATCGGGCATGTTTATCAGCCTTTGCCATTCTTCGGGTGGTGCCGATGTTCCTGCAAGCCAGATGCACAGGGCCTCTTGGTAGAGCTTCTTCACTCGTGGGCGTTTGGAGCAGTAACGGTCGTAGTCGCGTTTGAAGTTGTCTATGTCTTTGAGCAGCAGCTCCGTGCACAGCATGTAGTCGAGAGCCAAGGTGTTGTCGGGGTTGGAGTCAAGCAGCTGCATCATGATGAAGTGCGAGTTGTCGGTAATGGCCAGCGTGTCCTGCAGGTTGCGCATCTTGGCTTTCTGCCGGTATTCCTTCTGCTGCCATGCATTGGCGGCCCATTTGCTGTAGGCCGCTGTGTTGCCAAGCATCTTCAGGTATTTGTTTGCTGCCAAGGTGTCGCCGCTCACTATGTTGGCCTCGGCAAGCCGCTTCACCATTCGCACGTTGCGGTTTGCGGGCGAGAACACGCAGGCCATCATCGCTGCCCGCTCGCAGAACGTCATGTCGCCCAGCACCCAGTATAGCTCGTTCATGTTCTTGATGGTGTAGACCGGTGTGTCGGGGCCTATGCGGTGCAGGGTGCCCAGTTCGTTGGGGACGAAGCGCAGCAGATGGTCGGGCAACTCTCCGCGCTGTGCCATCGCCAGGTTGTAGAAAAACTTCATGTCGTCGGTAGGCGATGGCTCCTTTTCAACCAGTGTTGTCACCTTGTCGTAGTTGCCAAACCTGTACTCGTTGTCTATGGCCATCATGCGCTCCTCCTGCCATTCGGGCGAGGCAATCCTGCCCATCTGGGGTATACCGAAGCACCATGCCGCCAGTGCTATGGCGGGTAAGGCGGTTATACATCGCAGCCACCAGGCACCTCCTGTCTTTGATGCTGCCAGTGCCGCCACGTACAGCATCACTGTCCAGCCGCATGCCGCCATTGTGCCGCTCAGCGGAAATCGGTGGTCTAGCTGGAACACCGTCTCTATGGCCATGAGCAGCAACGCAACAGCCATTGCTGCCCAGCAGTTGAGCTTCAGCAGGCGCAGGCCGCCATAGGCCGATGCCCCCATTGCCAGCAGGCATGCCGACAAGATGGCTGCTCCGGCATACCGGTAATAGAAATACTGTGTGAGATAGTCGCCTGCCAGACGGCCCAGCCAGCCGCAGCCTCTATAGGTGGAGACGTAGTCGGATGAAAGGAGAAACAGCTGGTTCTGCTCCTTATAGAAGAAATGGTAACAATAGGCCGTTTCATAGAAAACCCAACAGCCAATGGCAAACAACATAAGGGCTATCCACGGTAAGCATGGCAGCATTCGTTTTGCAATCATGCGCCAAAGGTACTAAGAAGTGGGGAAAAAACCAAAGACAAAGCATTTTTTCTTACATTTTTTATACTAATTATTATAAAAATGTGTAACTTTGCACTCTGAAAGAGTGAACAAATAACAATTTTAAATTCTCTAGAAATGAAAAAACTATTTGTCGGCGTGCTTCTGCTGTTCTCATGGCTCACCACCATGAACGCACAGGAGATGCCCGCCATTCCCGTCGATGACGCCGTGCGCATCGGCAAGCTAGACAACGGTCTGACCTACTACATCCGTCACAATGAGTGGCCGGAGCATGTTGCCAACTTCTACATTGCCCAGCGCGTGGGTTCCATACAGGAGGAAGACAGCCAGCAGGGTCTGGCACACTTCCTGGAGCACATGGCCT
The DNA here is from genome assembly GCA_947303825.1 of uncultured Prevotella sp. Classification (GTDB taxonomy): domain Bacteria; phylum Bacteroidota; class Bacteroidia; order Bacteroidales; family Bacteroidaceae; genus Prevotella. The sequence continues at coordinate 7,062 of CAMYZK010000117.1, forward strand.
TTAACGGCTCTGAGCACTTCAAGGGTAACGACCTCATTGAGTTCTGCCGTTCACTAGGTGTGGAGTTCGGAAGCGATCTCAATGCTTATACGTCTATCGACCAGACCGTCTATCGTGTGTGCAACGTGCCCACCAAGCGACAGTCGGCCCTCGACAGCTGCATGTTCATACTGAAGGACTGGAGCAACGGCCTCTCCTTGGATAAGAAGGAGATA
>CAMYZK010000118.1 GCA_947303825.1 uncultured Prevotella sp.
TACTGCAATGCAATGCGGGAGAGTAGGAGGCCGCCTTCTTTTTGAGAGAGACTGTGTTCCATACGGAATGCAGTCTTTTTTTGTTGTTTTTTCTTGTTATATTTATTTTATTGTTGTATATTTGCATCGTAAATGCGTGTTATTCGAACACATTTACAGAAACACAAATTGCTACCATGGTATAACGACTTAACTATAAATAGAATATAAAAGAAATGGAAAGTAAAAACTTAAAATTGTTTGCTGTCTTTTGTTGTGCAATTATGATGTTGTCTTGTAATCATCAAACAGCCCCTGGCAATACTGAGCTTACAACAGTGGGCAATCCCTTCCTTCCTCTTTGGGAGCATATTCCTGATGGAGAGCCATACGTGTTCGAAGACCCTGACAACCCAGGAAAATTCCGTGTTTATCTATATGGGTCACACGACAACTTAGTATCGGCATATTGTGGTCGTGACCAAGTGGTATGGTCAGCTTCTGTAGATGACTTGAGTCATTGGCGTTATGACGGTGTAATATTCAGCGTGAATAAGAATGCCCGTGGAGAATATTTCACTGCCGATAGCTTGGCCGACGTGCTTTATGCTCCTGATGTAGCCTTGGTGAAGTCGGCCGACGGCACAAAGACCTATTACCTCTATCCCAACGACCAGTGTGGTGGTCGCAACGGTTTGATTGCTAAAAGCAGCAGACCTGACGGTCCTTTTGAAGTTTGTAACTGGAGTAAGGATAATCCCAATGAGACAGACGGTGTGCTGCGTTTCGACCCAGCTGTGTTTGTTGACGATGATGGCCGTGTCTATGGATACTGGGGGTTTGAGCACTCATTTGGTGCAGAACTGGACCCGACAACGATGGCTACTGTAAAGCCAGGCACTAAGATAGTTGAGGAGATGATAAGTGGAAGGAATCAAGAGGGTGTATTCAGCTTCTTTGAGGCATCGTCAATCCGCAAGATAGAAGACAAATATGTCTTTATCTACAGCCGTTTCACGAAAGATGGGGAGTTTGGCCTGCCTGTGTCGAACTACACATTGGCATACGCCTACAGTGACCACCCTCTAGGACCTTGGACTTACGGCGGCACCATCATAGACGGGCGTGCCCGTGAAACAAATGAGCAAGGTGATACCATCGCATCGGCTACTGTTGATGGCAATACACATGGTAGTATATGCGAGATTAACGGGCAGTGGTATGTGTTCTACCATCGTCAGACCGGCACAGATGAGTATTCCCGACAGGCTATGGTTGCTCCTATTAGCGTTAAAGTAGAGAAAGGTGCGGGAGGCAAAGTTGAAATCAGCGAAGGCGAATACACCTCAGAGGGCTTTGCTTTAAATGGCCTAAACCCGCTTGAGCGTCATTCGGCTGGTATCGCTTGTTGGTATACTGGCCCCAAGACTGCTATACATGAGTGGCCTAACAACAAGTTCTTTGGCTCTTATGTTGCAGCCACTCGATATGATGGCGAACCCTTTAAAGAGAATTCCTATGACCTAAGCTATAACACTAACCCTGTGATAAATAACACAGATGGGTCTATAGTAGGTTACAAGTACTTCAATTTCACTGCTACCCACGGCAGGAAAGACGTAAAACTACTACTGATGCTCATAGGCGGCGGCATAAACGGTAGCATTGAGATAATGGCCGACAGGCCTTGGGTTTCTCAGGGGGGCAAGTCTCTTGGTAAGATAGATATAAAGGCTGACATTTCCACAGATGTTCCTTCTGAGCTTTCTGTCGTACTTCCTGGACTGTCAGAGCTGACAGGCAAACACGCCATTTTCTTTATATTCTCATCTGAAACGAAGGAGAAATCAATATGTACACTAGAAAGCTTTGTGTTTCAGTAACGATGAGGGCAGCTGTTCATTAAGGCATGCGATATGGAACATAACGAAGAGCTGCGCACGGCGTGGGACTTTGTAGAACACACAGGGCGGAGCATATTTCTGACGGGGAAGGCAGGAACGGGTAAGACCACTTTCCTTAAGACAGTGGTGGAGCGTAGTAGCAAACGCAATGTGGTGGTGGCACCAACAGGCGTTGCAGCCATCAATGCCGGTGGTATGACCATACACTCTTTCTTCCAACTGCCTTTCTCTCCCTTCGTTCCTAATGCTCAGATTAAGAGCAAGTTTGACTTTGGTAAAGAAAAACGCAAAATAGTCTCTTCGCTCGACTTGTTGATAATTGACGAGATTTCTATGGTGCGCAGCGACCTGCTTGATGCCATAGATAGTGTGATGCGCCGTTTCCGCAACAAGTATAAACCCTTCGGGGGTGTACAGTTGCTGTTGATAGGCGACCTTCAGCAGCTGACGCCCGTTGTGACAGCCGAGGATGAAAAGATGCTCTCTCCTTATTACGACACCCCCTATTTCTTTGGCTCAAAAGCTTTATCTCAGATTGACTATGTTACCATCCAACTTGAGAGGGTGTACCGTCAGCAAGACGATACGTTTATTAAGATGCTGAATAATATCCGTGAAGGAAGACCAACTGCCGAAGATTTTCACTTGCTTGACAGCCGTTGCCGACCAGCGTTTATCCCTAATCCAAAAGATGGCTATATCCGTTTGACTACCCATAATCAGATGGCCAACCATTACAATGAGTCGGAGCTGCAGAAACTGCCAGGCCGGGCATTTTGCTATAGAGCAAAGGTTGAAGGAACGTTTCCAGAGTATTCCTATCCCACAGCAGAAACCCTGACTTTAAAAGTGGGAGCGCAGGTGATGTTTGTGAAGAATGACACCTCTGGCGAGCATCGTTACTATAATGGACGTATAGGTCATGTGACACTTGCAGAAGACCACCGGTTGCAGGTGTATTGTCCTGGTGATGCCGAGGCTATCGAAGTTGAGCCGTTGGTATGGGAGAACTCGCGCTATACGCTAAACCCAGAAACTCGCGAGATTGAGTCAGAGGTCTTAGGGAAATTCTCTCAACTACCTCTACGTCTGGCGTGGTCTATCACGATACATAAGAGTCAGGGTCTGACATTCGAGCGAGCCATTATTGATGCCAGCTTGTCGTTTGCTCCAGGTCAGGTATATGTAGCACTTAGCCGCTGCAAGACCTTAGACGGTATGGTGCTTTCCTCGCGCATCTCTCCTCAGGCTATTATCAATGACTCACGCGTAGACAGCTATATTGCTCATCAGGAGGAAGAGGCTCGGCGTAGTATAGAACAGTTGCCCAGTCTAAAGGACGATTACTACCGCTACTTGCTGATGGAACTGTTTGATTTCAAGGAGATTCTTTACGGCGAGGAGTATCTGAACAGGATTATTTCCGAGTTTTTCTATCATAGCCATACCAATATTGCAGAGTTGCACAAACGGGCCCTTGAGAACTTAAGGCAGCAGGTTGTGGTTGTGGCTGATAAGTGGCAGGCAAAGATACAAAAGATGACAATTATGGAATTGCAGGAAGCTGGCTTTCTGGAACGTGTGAAACGTGGTGCCGTCTATTTTGAGAAAGCTCTCGATACTGCTCTGTCAAAAGCACTGGCCCAGGTAACAAACATAAAATCGCAGAACAAACAGGCCATGAAGCGTCTCACGGAAAACTATACCGACTTGCGTCAAGCCTGGCTCTCGCGTCGCTATCTGCTCAAGCAAATGACGGAACATACGTTTACCATATCCTTTTATCTCAGACAGAAACAGCACTCTTTGCTTGACGTTATAGATGAACAGACACTGAAGAAAAGTAAACGCAAGACGAAGAATAGTAGGTGATAATAGTATTAAAGGGCTTGAGTTTTATCTGAATTTTCGAGAAAATACAACAAAAGGGGCTGCGTTTTTTTCAGAAAGTGCAGCCTTTTTTCTAAATAGTGCACGTATTTTTGAAAAAAAAGCACGCCTTTATCGACTTCTCACACCTTAGTATTTTCCATTCAGTGTAAGTCATTTTCCAGTACGCGAAAATGGTATTATAAAAACTACTTGCACTACTTGCACCGCAGTTGATTATCAGATAGTTACAGTAACATTTTCTTGCACCACCAACTGTGCTTAGTTGCCTTCAGGTGCAAGTAGTGCAAGTAGTTTTCCGGTTACAGGTGCAAGTAGTGCAAGTAGTTTTACGTTTACACGTGCAAGTAGTGTATCGTTAAACTTTCATATATTTAGCCGTCAAAATAGCATGATGTAAAAAAAAATATATATCTTTGCATATTATAACTGTTATACGATATGAAGACCAAGAGGCTTATCACCGCTATTATCGTCATTCTTATATTACCAACAATGATGACAGCACAAACATACAGTACCCTTTGGAAACAAGTTAAGGAAGCTGAACAGAACGACCTGCCGAAGACAGAGCAGGAGGTGTTGAAGCAGATAGTTGCCAAGGCGCGTCAGGAGCAGAACTACGGACAGTTGCTCAAAGCGGAGATGCAACACGCACGTTCACAGTGTGCAGTCTCTCCCGACTCTATTGTGCCAGCTATAGAGCAGTTGCAACATCAGGCAGACACCGAGAGCAATGTTGCTCTTAAGGCAATATACAACTGTGTGCTGGGTTATATTTATCGCGACAACCCACAGCTTGACAGGGACAACTATCTTGAACTGTCCCATAAGTACTTTATCAAGGCATTGGAGTCCCCATCTGAGTTGGCGGCAGTAAAGGCAACCAACTATGAGCCATTTGTGATAAAAGGACAGGATAGCCGCTTTTTTGGTGACGACCTGTTGAGCCTGATAGGGTGGGAGGCAAGGCAATTCAGCCTGCTGCGCGATTTCTACCTTGCTGCAGGCAACAGGCGTGCCACGCTGCTGGCCAGCTGCCGACAGCTGGAGGCTGAGGAGCCTTCAGAGATGGAACCGCTCAACAAAAGCCGTCATATACAGCGTCTAGACTCCCTCATCAACGAATATCAGGACTTGCCTGAATGTGGTGAGGCAGCCATCTGCCGCTATCAGTTTATGGACAAACGAACCGATGCCACTGACGAGCAGAAGTGGCAGTATATCAATATGGCTCTGGAACGGTGGGGGGGCTGGCAGCGAATGAACACGCTGCGTAATGCCCAGCGTCAACTCTCGGCATTGATGTACGAAGCCGAGCTTACTGAAAAGGTTGTGATACCAGGCAAGAGCCAGACGGTAATGCTGAAGAACCTGCGCGCAATAAGCGGTCTTACGATGAATGTATTTAAGGTGAATGTGGACGGTAGCACCAATCTTAACCCAGAAAGTTCCAGTGACTACAAGAAACTAAAATCTTTGCTTACCGCCTTGCCTCAGCTGACCCAGACTCGTCAGTACGTTGGCAAGCGACCCTACGAACTGTTTGAGGACTCATTAACGCTGGAAGGTTTGCAGCCTGGCGTGTATATGCTAGAGTTTGAAAGCACCCCAGCCACTCATACCTCACGCTGTCTGTATTGTGTGAGCGACATACGTGTGTTGTCTCAGCCATTGCCTGACAATAAACGGCGCATAGTTGCAGTAAATGCTACAACAGGCCAACCTGTGAAAGGAGCTACCGTTGCCGTTATGTCTGGCTATTGCTCAGATCGTAATACCAAAAAGCTCACTGCCAATGAGCAGGGCGAGTGCATATACAATGCCAAGGACAACGGCAATATCTCTATTAGAGCCTATACTTCAGAAGACAAGGCTTGTCCGTATGTTGATGATTGGGGCTACTTCTATTTTGATGACAACGAGGAGCCATCTTCTGCTACTGCTGTTTATACAGACCGCGCCATCTATCGGCCGGGCCAGACGGTGCATGTTGCCGCCATATTGTATAGCACTAGGAACGGTCGTGACCATAGCGTTGTCAATGGCAAGGAGGTGTTGATGTGCCTCTACGATGCCAACAGCAACATCGTTGGTGAGCAGCGTGCCATAACCGACGACTTCGGCACCTGCACTGCGCAGTTCTCCCTTCCGTCGAAGGGATTGACAGGGCAGTTCTATATATGTGCCAACGGGCAGGTTCACTACTTCAGTGTGGAGGAATACAAGAGGCCTGCATTTGAGGTGGACATTCCACGTGTAGCACAGAACTATGAGGATGGTGATACTGTCATGGTCAAAGGTACTGCACGAACATACGCAGGTGTGCCGGTACAGTATGCAATGGTGAAATATAAGGTGAAGCGCACACGAGCCTATTGGTGGATGAGCTATTCGCGCTACTGGAACACAGGATATATAGGCACTGGAAGCAACGACGAGATAATGGCTGAGGGGGAGACGATTACCGACGATAAGGGAATGTTTACTGTAGATGTTCCTATGGTGCTGCCCAAGACTAAATATCCAATGTTCTACAACTTTGTTGTGACAGCCGATGTTACCGACCTGGCGGGCGAGACCCATCAGGGACAGGTGACACTTCCGTTGGGGAACCGCAAGACTGCCTTCAGTGCCATTCTGCCAGAGAAAGTCTTGAATGAGGGGAAGGTGAAGATGGCGTTCCATCAGCAGAACATGGCAGGAGTAGACCTTGATGCCGTGGTGCGCTATCGCTTTGACAGCGGACGCTGGCAGGAGACGAAGACCAACAAACTTATTGAAGTGCCAAAGCTGAAAAGCGGTAAGCATGTGCTCCATGCAGTATGCATGGAAGACACCTTGGAGCAAGAGTTCGTTGCCTTCTCCATCGACGACCGTCGCCCTGTTGCCGATACACGCAGCTGGTTCTATGCCAGCCATGAGCAGTTTGCTATGAGTGGTGAACCCGTGACACTGCAGGTAGGCTCGTCTGATAAGAACGTACACGTACTTTATACCATTATCACTGGCAATAAGATACTGGAGAGCGGGGCGGTAGATATTTCTAATGAGCTGATAAACAGGAAATTCAAATACTCTGATGAATACGGCAACGGACTGTTGCTGACATACGCTTGGATAAAGGATGGCAAACCCTATACGTATATGACTACCATTCGCAGGCCAATGCCCGATATGAACTTGGATGTGAAGTGGAAGACTTTCCGTAATAAGCTTACTCCCGGCCAGAAGGAGGAATGGATGCTGACAGTAACCAATGCCGACGGAACACCAGCCAATGCGCAGCTTATGGCCACTCTTTACGACAAAAGTCTTGACCAGCTAGTGCAACACTCTTGGAGGCTCTATCCCTCGGTGAGGATACCTTTGCCCAGCAGTTCGTGGATTCAGCCAACATGGGGAGGAACAGCGTGTAGCGGATATAAGAATAGTGGAAACCTTAGTGTCCAGCCTATGCGATATAACCATCTTGACTATGACGTGTTGCCCAGCTATGGATA
>CAMYZK010000119.1 GCA_947303825.1 uncultured Prevotella sp.
AGACGACATGGTCTCCATCATCTCTGCCTGTGAGCGTATGGTGAAGTCGTCGGCAGCCTCACCCTTGAGCTTGTGGTTGTCGCGCAGTATCTGAGTCAGCTCCTCTATGGCAGCATCGCTCATCTCTTCGCTTACAGCCGAGCAGACTATGCTTGAGAAGTATGTCTGGGCGGCAATACGTTTCATCACGGTGCTATAGGGTGCTATCATCACATTGTCCTGGTCCATGCCCCAGTTGTTGTAGCCTTTCGACTTCAGCACACCTATTACGGTCATGGGTATGGACTTAAACCTTACGGTCTTGCCTATGGGGTCTACCCCCTCGCCGAACAGCTCCTTTACAATGGTTGTTCCTATAACCACTTTCTTGGCTGCCTTCTTTATGTCTTCTTCGGTAAAGTATTCGCCCTTCTCCACTGTCCACAGCTTGATGTCAAGGTACTCGGTCGACTCACCGTAGACGGTGGTCTGGGTGTTGTTGTTTCCGTATATTACCTGTCCGCTAGCCGTTACCTCAGGAGACACGTTGGTGACGTATTTCTTGTCGCGCAATATCCGTTCATAGTCTGCCATCTTCAGAGTCTGCATGGCCGACGGGTCTTGTCTCACGCCTCCTCGCATGTCGGCTCCCGGACGTATGGTAAGCAGGTTGGTGCCCATGGTAGACAGTTCTGCGCGTATGCTCTCTTTCGACCCCTGTCCGATGGCCATCATGATAATGACGGCCGCCACGCCGATAATGATGCCCAGCATAGACAAGAAGGAGCGCATCTTGTTGCTGGCCACTGCCCTGAGGCTTACTTTGAAAAGGTTTAGTATGTTCATCTTTACAATTAGTCGTCTTGTGGCTTCGGCAGCTGTGCCAGAGCCTCTGCTGCCGACTTGATATTATAGTTTAATGTATCCTCGCGTATCTTGCCGTCGCGCAGGTTGATGTTGCGTGAGGCATATTCGGCTATCTCGGGGTTGTGTGTCACGAAGATGATGGTATGGCCCTTCTTGTAGAGTTCCTGGAAATGCACCCGCATCTCAAACGACGTCCGTGTATACAGGTTTCCCGTTGCCTCGTCGGCAAGCAGCACAGCCGGCGAGTTGACCAGTGCCCTGGCAATGGCTACGCGCTGCATCTGACCGCCCGACATCTGGTTTGACTTGTGCTCCATCCTGTCGCCCAGTCCAACGGCTTGTAGGGCTTTTATGGCAGCCTCACGCCTCTCGCGGGCATTGTACTTGGAGTTGTACATCAGTGGCAGCTCTACGTTCTCCAAGGCAGTGGTCTTTGCCAGCAGGTTGTAGTTCTGAAACACAAATCCTATCTTGTTGTTGCGCAGGTGTGCCCGCTGGGTCTTCGACATGGAGCTGACAGCCACTCCGTCAAGATAGTACTCTCCGCTGGTGGGAGTGTCCAGGCATCCCAGCTGGTTGAGCAGGGTTGACTTACCGCTGCCCGACGTGCCCTGGATGGTGACGAATTCTCCCTCATATATCTTGAACGACACTCCCCGCAGCGCCTTCACGGTCTCACTGCCCACCTGGAAGTAGCGTTTCACGTTTTGCAGCTCAATGACTACTTTCTTCTCGTCCATTTATTTCTTCTGTTGGTTCTGATTCTGCTTGTTGTTTCCTCTTGGCCTTGGCATGAAGGGGTTTCCTCCCTGCGCATTTCCCATTTCCTCGCCTCCGTTCATCACGAAGCCTGTTATTACCTCTGTGCCTGGGGCTACACCGCCGGTTATCTCTGTCATCAAGCCGTTGGTGATGCCAGTCTCTACGGCGTGGGCCTTAAAGGTATTGCCTTCCAGCGTCCACACCTTCTTCGGGGCTTGTACGTCTTCTATCTTCTGCCCCTTGGTGAGCATGGTCTCTATAGGCATGAACTTCAGGGCCTTGCTAGGTACGGCTAGCACGTCGTTCTTCTCCATGGTATAGATGGTGACGTTGGCAGTGAGTCCCGGCTTCAGCTTCAGGTCATTGTTAGGTGCGCTTATCACCACCTCGTAGGTCACCACGTTGCTCTCGGTGGTGGCTTGCTGCCGTACCTGTGTCACATGTCCCTCAAACCTGTCTTCGGGGAAGGCATCGACGGTGAACAGCACTCTCTGCCCTTCTTTCACTCCGCCAATGTCGGCCTCGTCGATGTCGGCAATAACACGCATGTCTGTCAGGTCTTTTGCAATGACAAACAGCTCGGGCGTTGAGAACGAGGATGCCACTGTCTGTCCTTCCTCTACGCTCTTCGACAGCACCACACCGTCGATGGGGCTTGTTATGGTGGCATATCCAAGGTTTGTCTGTGCCTTCTGCACGCTTTCGCGGGCCGTGGCCACCTGCTCCTTGGCTTTAAGATAGCTCAGGCGGGCTGTCTCATAGTCGTTGGCACTTACCAGTCCCTTGTCGAACAGCGTCTTGTACCTGTTGTGGTTTGACTGCTCATAGTTGAGTGTGCTCTGTGCCGACGACAGATTGGCCCTAGCGGTGTTCAGTTCGCTAGTGAGGTTGGTCTTGTCGAGCTCAGCGATGATCTGTCCTTTCTTTACCACCGAGTTGTAGTCTACGTACAGGTGGCTCACGATGCCGCTCACCTGTGTACCCACGGTGACGCTTGTTACAGGCTCTATGGTTCCCGTAGCTGTTATGCTGTTTTGGATGTTTGTCTTTTCAACCTTTTCTTTCTCCAGTTCAACGGTCTGCTCCTTCTTTCCTCCTGTCAGGAGTATGTAGGCTGCAACGGCAGCGGCAATGACAACGACTGCAATGATGATTTTCTTTTTCATATTCTGTTTTGTTATGTTTGCGGATGGGATTATTGTTGTTTGCCGGCATACAGGCGCAGCATCTGTTGGTTGAGAAGGGTCAGGTACTTGGCCTGAAGCCTGTTCTGCTGGGCTTGCTGCAGAGCATCTTTGCCGCTCATAAGCTCAATGATGTTCTTCAGCCCTACGTTGAACTGCTCCTGCAGCAAGTCATAGCTGGCCTGCGCACTCTCAACCGAAGTGCCGGCAGCCTTCATCTTGTGCTGGTTGGTGGTAGCATCCATCCAGTAGCCCTCTATGGTCTGGTAGAGCTGCTTCTGTTGGTCTTGCAGGTCGAGCAAAGCCTGTTGCTGCTGAATGCGTGCCTTGCTCACATTTGTCTTGGTCTGCTTGCCGTCGAAGATGGGAATGCTTACCTGCAGTCCTCCCGACATGTTGAGGTTGGTCTTCATCTGGTTGCCCCATCCGTTGCTGGACAGCGAGTTGGTGCTGGTCGATAGTCCTCCGTTGACGCTTAGGGTAGGCAGCCACCCTGCCTTTGCCACATCCAGGCTAATGTTCGAGCTCTCTATGCCAAGCATTGAGTTCTCTATCTCCGGACGTGTGGCCAAGGCCTGCTCATATATCCGCTGAAGCGAAGGAATAGCGGCAAGGGCTTCCTGGTCGCTGTTCTCCAGAGGTGCGATGTCAAACTGCTCGTCGGCGGTAAGCTCAAGCAGTTGCTTCAGCTGCAGTATGTAGTTTGCCAGCTGGCTCTCGGCTTCCACAATGTTGTATTCGTCGTTTGCCCTCTGTGCCGACAGCTGTGCCACGTCGGCCTTTGCCAGCAGTCCTGTCTCCATCATCTGCTTGCCACGGTCTTCGTTCTTCTTGCTTGTCTCCAGCGTCCCCTTGCTTACTTCTATGGCTTCTCTCAGGTAGAGGCACTGTACGTAGAGCTGTGCTATGCGTTCTTCTATGCTGTTGGCCTGCACGGCAACGTTCAGCTCAGCCTGCTTCTCCGACAGCTGGCTCAGGCGCACATTATTGCGGTTGCGCCCTCCGTTCCATACTGTCCATTGGGCATTAAGCCCATATGAACCATTATAATATGTTTTGTCTATCTTGGAGTTCACCTGACCGTTGGTAACGGTGGCAATGTCGTTGTCTTTCCAAGGCTGATAGCCAAGGCTCTGGTTGGTAGAAGCACTGAGAGTGGGCAGCATGGCCCCTTTCTGCGCTGTCACGTCTTCGGTTGCCGACATCTGTGTCAGCCTTGCTTTCTGTAAAGTGATGTTGTGCTGCAGGGCATAGCTTACACAGTCGTCAAGTGTCCACTGCTTTTGGGCAAGCATTGGCAGCGATGCCATTAATGCCAGCAGTAGTGTCAGTTTCTTTTTCGTCTTCATTAACAATATTTTTCTTTTATCACTACAAAAGACTGTAATTTATTGCCTATGGTTTAAATTTCTGTGTTTCATTTAATTTATATTAACAACCAAATACAAAGGTATTTTACAAAATCAATATAGTTTGAAACATGAGAAAAGGAGTTATATATAAAATAACAGTAATTTTGCACCCAGTTTTCTAAAACTAATGAACTATGAAAAGAATTGCCTTATCTGTCGTCTTTGCTGCATGTTGTGTTTTTTATGCGAAAGCACAGCCTGTGGGCGGCTTTGGTGGATTTCAGCAGCAGGTGAAGCTTGAAACTTCGCGTGAGTGGAAAGACGTGAACTATGCCGGTGAAGACAAAGCCTATCATACCTGTGACATCTACCTTCCCAAGAAGGAGAAGGCCTCCTATCCTGTGGTGATACATATCTATGGCAGTGCATGGTTCAGCAACAACAGCAAGGGCGCTGCCGATCTGGGCACGATAGTCAAGTCGCTGCTTGACGCCGGTTATGCCGTGGTGTGTCCAAACCACCGTTCCAGCATGGACGGCAAGTGGCCTGCACAGCTGCACGACATACGCGCCGTCATACGCTTTGTGCGCGGAGAGGCTGCCAAGTATAGCTTCGACACAAGGTTTATTGCCACCAGCGGTTTTTCCAGCGGAGGCCATCTGGCTTCTACAGCTGCCACCACCAGCGGCATGAAGCAGGCCAAGGTGGGCACGGTGGATATTGACCTGGAAGGCAACCTGGGCAACTATACTAATGAGAGCAGCACTGTGAATGCCGCATGCGACTGGTCGGGACCTGTAGACCTTACGGCTATGGACTGCGGCGAGCACATGCAGATGGGCGAGAACAGCCCCGAAGACGTGCTTCTCAACTCAAAACTGGCTAAGGAACCCGACAAGTATCTCAGCCTGAGTGCCACCAACTATGTGAGTAAGAACAATCCTCCCATTATCATCTTCCACGGAGAGAAAGACAACGTGGTGCCCTGCTGTCAGGGAAAGAAGTTCTTCGAACTGTTGAAGGCTGCGGGTGTGAAGACCGAGGCTACCTTCGAGCCGGAAGGCGGTCATGGCATGGGCATGTATAGCGAGGCAAACCTTCAGAAGATGGTGGCATTCCTTAACAGTGTATCAGGAAATAAGGATAGCCAGGAGCCACAGTCAAGAATTATTGAGGACGGCGGCACGGGGAAGTATAAGGCCATCATGAAAGAAGAGCCTACACTCAAGGAGCATACTGTCATTGTACCGCAAGACCTTACTCCATTTGGTGGCAAGAGGCTGCTGCCCGTGCTGGTGTGGGGCAATGGCGCTTGTGCCAACTCACCCTTCGAGCACATCAATTTCCTCAATGAGATAGCATCCAACGGATATGTTGTGCTGGCAACGGGCAATATCCCCATGACCGACGAGTGGTACAAAGGGCCCATGTCACGCACTGAGCAGCAGATAGAGAGCATCGACTGGATCATAAAGCAGAATGCCGATCCGTCGTCTCCTTATTATAAAAAGATAGATGTGAACAACATCTGTGTGGCAGGCATGTCATGCGGTGGACTACAGACGCTCTACAACTGTGCCGACCCGCGCATCAAGACCCTGATGATATGCAACAGCGGACTGTTCAATTCGCAGAATGCGGGACAGGCGGTAGGCGGAATGCCCATGCCTCAGAAGGAGAAGCTCAACGAGATACATACTCCTATCATTTATATACTGGGAGGTAAGACCGACATTGCCTACGAGAATGGCATGGACGACTTCCACCGCATCAGCCATGTGCCTGCCTGCGCTGCCAATTTCCCCGTGGGGCACGGCGGTACATATCGCGAGCCTCATGGCGGAGAGTTTACGGTCGTGGCCCTGGCATGGCTCGACTGGCAGCTGAAGAACGACTCCAATGCTGCAAAGATGTTCATTGGAGAGAAAAACCTACTCTCAAAGCGTAAAGACTGGACATTAGAGACCAACGAAATGTTCAAGGAACTCAAGTGAAAATGATGATGCCAAAGATGCAATAATCCCCTGTAAATGGCACTTTTGCTATCTTGGGTTGTCAAAAAGAACGCACCGCATAATAAATGAATATTTTTGATTTGACTTACATCAATTTTGACGTTTTTTTATCGGAAATTGTTTTGTGAAAAACGGATTTCTTGGTAACTTTGCAACGTAGAAAAGAAATAATTTTTGATTTGTTTTAGTAGATTAGTTTTTAAGTAGTTTGTTTTTTGAAATCGGTTGTCGTGATGACAACCGATTTTTTTTACTATGTGTTTTATGGTGCCCCCTACACGCACATTCCTGTGGGCTCACATCGGTGACTTCTACCTAATGGAAGGCGGAAACGAAAGGCACACCAAAGATGAACAATGAAAGGCGCATGGTGTCTGCACTATACTTAAATTCTCATTTTGAAAATATCCTTCACATACAATGTAATATATTGATTTACTGTTGTTTACTGTGAAGGATTATCAAACCTGCTTAGAGGTGTATAGCCCTATGTGTAACCTTGCTCCAGCGGGGCTTGATAGGACAACATCGGCACGCATACACCGCCCCTATCTGCAGAACAAGAACCACATCAAATCTTTAACGTGGACTCTACTCGCTACAGATAATGGTTGAGTATTGATGGACAGCCCTGTTGCCTCCAGACAACGGACTCCCCTAGGGTGTTGCTGACCTAGGTCAGCAACACCCTAGGGGTCTGTTTTTGCAGCAATGAAGGGTTGCCGGGAGCATAGCTAGCCATGCTTTTCCCCTCACCAGAGACAAAAAAGTTATGGTACGGTTGAAAAGCCCTGAAAGGGAGAGATACAAACCCCACCCCCGACCCCTCCCCTTAACTACTCTTTATACACATCTTCGAGGGGTAGCCCCGAAGGGGCGTTGAGAGCATAGGCAGGGGTGACGCTCGGCTTTGCCGATTGCTACCGAAGGGACACAAGAACCCCTGTAAATATGATTGGTTGACCCCAACCCCAAAGGGGTGACAGAGGCCGATTTGGTACTTACCATCGTCTTCTGTCGCCCCTTCGGGGCTAATGTTACCGCCTGCTTTTGCAGGGGCTTCACCCCTGCCTGTAGTCTTTTCAGCCCTTCGGG
>CAMYZK010000120.1 GCA_947303825.1 uncultured Prevotella sp.
CGTCGCCATCGTGTGTCCCGAGAGCGACATCTTCGGCGGCTTCAACCACCTGAGGCATGTCGTCTGGGCCATCGTGCTCGTAGGCCTGTTGCTGATGCTCTTCATCGTGAGCCGCATCATCACCAGGGAGCTGAAGCCGCTGACGAAGCTGGCACGGCAGACGCAGGTCATTGCGGAGGGGCAGTTTGACAAGAGGCTGCCCGACGACGGGCGCATTGACGAGATAGGACAGCTGGGCCACTCTTTCGGCGACATGCAGCACTCGCTGACCAACTACATAGACGAGCTGAAGAAGACCACGGCGCAGAAGGCCTCGCTGGACAGCGAGCTACAGGTGGCGAAGAACATACAGTTGTCGATGCTGCCCAAGATATACCCGCCTTATCCCGACCGCGACGACATAGAGCTCTTCGGACAGCTGGTATCGGCCAAGGAGGTGGGCGGCGACCTCTTCGACTACTTCATACGCGACGAGAAGCTGTTCTTCTGCATAGGCGACGTCTCGGGAAAGGGCGTGCCGGCATCGCTCGTGATGGCCGTCACCAGGGCACAGTTCCGCACCGTTGCCGCCCACGAGGCTATGCCCGACCGCATCATCAGCGAGCTGAACGAGGCTATGGCCGAGGGCAACGAGTCGAACATGTTTGTCACACTCTTCGTGGGTGCCCTCGACCTGCCTACAGGCCGCATGCGCTATAGTAACGCCGGCCACGACGCACCCATACTCATAGGCAGCGGCGCTGGGCTGCTGCCCTGCGATGCCAACATCCCCGTAGGCGTCATGCCGGGTTGGAAGTTCACCGCTCAGGAGACGACCATCGACCCGGGAACCACCATCTTCCTCTATACCGACGGACTGACGGAGGCCGAGAACAAAGACCACGCACAGTTCCAGGAGAAGCGTATCTTCGAGGTTATCAACAAGACGCTGAACATGCCGAAGACGCTCATCGATGCCATGACCGATGCCGTTCACGACTTCGTGGGCGACGCCGAACAGAGCGACGACCTGACGATGCTCGCCCTGCAATACAACCACATGCAGGCCGACATCAAGTACCAGCGCAGCCTCACGCTGCCCAACGACGTGCAGGCCGTGCCACAGCTGGCAGAGTTTGTCGACATAGTGTGCGAGACAGTAGGCTTCGACATGGGAACGGCCATGAAGATGAACCTCGCCATCGAGGAGGCTGTGGTCAACGTGATGAACTACGCCTATCCCGTTGGTGTGAAGGGCACGGTGAACATCGACGCCAAGGCCAGCGACGAATGGGTGAAGTTCATCATCAGCGACAGCGGAGCACCCTTCGACCCCACGGCGAAGGCAGAGGTGGACACCACGCTCTCGGCAGAGGAACGCGGCATTGGCGGACTGGGCATACACCTCATACGCCAGATAATGGACAGTATAAACTATGAGCGGGAAGACGGACGTAATGTGCTGACGCTCATTAAAAAGTTAAAAGGTTAAAAGGTTAAAAAGTTGTTTGACAGCGGGTTACTTTTCTTGGGCTTAAGCATACAGGCCTGGATCACCATCCTGACGGTGGTGAGCATCTTCATCGTGATGTCACGGTCGAGGATTCCTGCCGAGGTGGCGTTTCTCGGAGCACTCACCGTGCTCCTCGTCACGGGCGTCGTCACCGAGGAAGAGGGCATGGCCGGCTTTGGCAGCGAGCCTGTAGTGGTGCATGCTGCCTTCTTCGTCATCATTGCCGGACTCATGCAGACGGGTGTGCTCTACTGGCTCACCAAGAACGTGCTGGGCGACCCCAAGGACTACAAGAGTGCCCTGCTGCGCCTCATGCTGCCCACCAGCATCATGGCCGCCCTGCTCAACTCGGTCAATGTGGTGGCACTGTTCATAGACGCCGTGAAGATATGGTCGCGCAAACTCAACATCGCCCCATCGAAGCTGCTGCTGCCACTGAGCTACGCCGCCACCCTGGGAGGTATGTGCACGCTGCTGGGCAACTCGTCGAACCTCGTCGTGGCCGGCCTCTATCTGGGCAAGACCGGACAGTCGCTCAACGTCTTCGAGCCGCTGCTGCCAGGACTGGTGCTCACCGTCGCCGGCGTGCTGATGGTGATGCTTCTGCAGCGCTTCATACCGTCAAGGGAGTCGGCAGAACAGTCGTTCGAGACCACCAGCGACTACACCGTAGAGCTGCTGGTGCCTACCGACAATCCCGCCGTGGGAGAGACGTTGGAGGATGCCGGACTGCTTAACGTGAAGGGCGGCTCACTGGTAGAGATAGTACGTTTCGACCGTGAAATCATTATGCCTGTGCCTAAGGACGAATGGATTCTTGGCGGCGACCGCCTCATCTATGCCGGACAGATCAATGAGATACTCGAGCTGAAACGCACCCATGGCCTTGCTGCCGCCGACCACCACGTGTGGAGCATCAACGACATCGACTCCAAGCGCCGTATGCGTACCGCCTACGTCACCTTCGGCAGCGAACTCATAGGACGGTCGATGACAAAGTGCGACTTCGAGCAGAAGAACAACGTAGCTCTCATAGCCGTGGCACGTCAGGGACGACGCGTAGAGGGACAGCCGCGTGAGATAAACCTGCAGGCCGGCGACACGCTGCTGCTGGAGTGTCCGCCCAAGGGCGAGGAGCAGCTGGAGCACGACAACCGCCGCTCGCTGACTTTCTTCGACAGCCACTTCGTGCCCCAGCTGGGCCCGAAGACCGTCACCTCGGCCGTCATACTGGTGCTGATGTTCTTCATCTCGTCGTTCCACATGTTGCCCCTCATGGCCACCACCATGCTGGCCGCCGGTGTGATGATGATGCTGGGCTGCTGTCGCATAAACAACGTTGCCAAATACATCGAGTGGGAGCTGTTGCTCATACTGGGTTCTACGGTAGTATTCTCGGTGGCCATCACCAAGACGGGCATCGCCGACATCATAGCCCATCAGGTGCTGCAGTTCTGTGGCAGCAATCCATATATTGTCATGGCCGTCATGTGCCTGTTGGCCTCGCTGGTCAGCGAGTTCGTCAGCGACGTCGGCGCCAGCGCCGTCTTCTTCCCCATCATGTATCAGCAAGCCATACTGCTGGGCTGTAATCCCATGCCGTTTGTCATGGCACTCATGCTCAGCGTCACCATCAGCTTTGCCTCACCCATAGGCAGCAGCACGCACATGCTCATCTACGGCCCGGGCTCCTTCCGCTTTACCGACTTTGCGCGGCTGGGCATCTGGATGCACATCGTCTTGCTGGTCATAGCATTAGTCATAGTCAACATGATTTATCCATTATACTAAACATTTAACAATTATGAGCACAACATTCAAAGAAGAGAACAACGACTTTGTCATGTATTTTGAAGGCCGCCTTGACACGGCAGCATCACCTCAGGTAGAAAAGGACGTCGCTCCGCTTAACGACTGCACAGGACACGACATCATCCTTGACTGTAGCAATCTGGAATACATCTCGTCTAGCGGACTGCGCATCTTCCTCTCCATACTGAAGAATGCCAAGCCTAAGGGCAGTCATGTATATATCAGGGGGCTGAACGATGACCTGCGGCAGGTCTTTGCCATGACCGGATTCACCAACCTCTTTGAGTTCAAATAAAAAATGTATGGTTTTTCTTGCATAGTTCATTTTTTCTCTATAACTTTGTAGGCAGTTATCCAGCGTGTGTGGTGCTTACCCCGCCACCACGCTGTCGTAACTTACCATGACACAGACAATTCACTTATTACAAATAACTAAACAACTTTTCTTTCCCATTCTTTTCGAAACAGAAGAAACGTCTAAGGTTGAATGCGCAGGCACATCAGCGTGAGGTCGTCGTTGGGCTGTGCACCCGAGCGGTGTGCTTCTACCGACCTCTTGAGCATGTCGATGACCTCCTTTGAGCTGAGGCTCGTGGTGTCGCTCATCAGCTCCAGCAGTCGGCTTTCGCCCAGCAGCTCCTTCTCAGGGTTCTCTGCTTCGTTGAGGCCGTCGGTATAGAGGAATATCTGCTTGCCCCTGATGTCGCTGATGGTCTCGCCTAGGAAGGGTACATCCTCCCATAGTCCCAGGGCCTGGTTGTTGTTCTCGATGGTGACGAACTGTCCGTCGATGATGGGTGGGTTGTGGCCGCAGTTGCAGAAGTCGAGGCGTCCCGTCTGCAGGTCGGCCATGGCAATGAACATGGTGACGAACATACCGGTCTCGTTGTCCTTGGTGAGGAACGCGTTGATCTGTCCTGCCACCTCGACGGGTGTCTTTCCCTGCTGTGCCACGATGCGGAAAAGATTGCGCGTGACGGCCATGAACAGCGATGCCGGCACCCCCTTGCCCGACACGTCGCCCAGGCAGAAATAGAGACGCTCGTCTTGCACGAAGAAGTCGTAGAGGTCGCCGCCCACCTCCTTGGCCGGTGTCATGGAGGCGTAGAGGTCGATGTCCTTCCTGTTGGGGAAGGCGGGGAATATCCTGGGCACCATGCTCATCTGTATGTCGCTTGCCACCTTCAGCTCGCTCTCTATGGTAGCTTTCAGGGTGGTGGTCTTCTTCAGCTCTTCGATGTAGCTCACCAGTGAGTGCTGCATGTTGTC
This sequence comes from uncultured Prevotella sp., assembly GCA_947303825.1. Lineage (GTDB taxonomy): Bacteria > Bacteroidota > Bacteroidia > Bacteroidales > Bacteroidaceae > Prevotella. The sequence continues at coordinate 4,574 of CAMYZK010000120.1, forward strand.
GAACGACTTTGTCAGCATGCCTATCTCATCGGTATGCTTGCTGACGGGCAGCTCCATGTGGAAGTTGCCAGAGGCAATGGCTTCTGTCTGGCTGGCCAGCTTACGCAGGGGCTTGAGCTCCTTGCTTACTATGCGTCCGAAGACAAGCAGCATGATGAGCAGTCCGGCAAGGACGATGGCCGCCACCATGCGCTGCAAGCTGTTATAGCCGCCGTAGATGTCGCTCTCAGGGCAGACAATGGCCATGCTCCATCCTGTGGTGCTCAGGGGTTTATAGAACACGTAGCACTTCTCTCCGTCCAGCTGTAGCTCCATCATGCCCTGTTCGCCGCGCTGCATGGCATGGCCAAGGGCGGTGAGGGTGGTATCGGGGCGGACGGCGGAACCGCCAGGAACAGGCTGTGCTGTGGAGGAGGTGCTGGCGGCGGAACCGCCAGGCAGCTTTTGCTCTAGCATGGGTGTGAAGATGCTCTGATAGAACAGCTTGGTGGTGTCGGGGTGAACGAAATAGGTTCCTCCTTCGCCAATCATGATGCTGTAGGAGTTGGGGTAGGGCTTTACCGACGAGACGGTTTTGGAGAGCCACTCCAGTGACAGGTCTACCGCAATGGTACCCACATACTCTCCCCGCACGTTCTTGATGGGTTTGCAGTAGGAGGCGATCATCTCTTTCGAGTAGACCTCGTTGGCATTGAAGTCGAAGAAGGGCTCCGTCCAGCAGGGGCGGTCGAGGAGTTTGGCCAGCTGGTACCAGTCCATGTAGAAGTACTCGTACTGGTCGTTGCCTTCCTGTGTGGTATGTATGGTTCCGTGGTCGTTGTAGGAATAGGCAGAGAAATAGCGTCCCCGGTTTTTGAAGTAGTAGGGCTCGAAGGCTATCGAGCAGCCGTTGAGGTCGGGGTTGTTCTCCATGAAGCACTGGGTGTAGACAAACATCGAGTCGGGCGCGTCCAGGTGTCGCAAGACGAGCCACTCCAGATTGTTGGTGGCCACCACCACGCGGTCGAGGAGTCCGTTGACGCGCAGCACCGTGCTCTCCAACACCTGCGATGCGCGGCTCTCGGCCTCCTGGCGCAATGTCTGGCGTGACTGTACGAACATGAAGCCAAGGGCAGCTACGAAGACGATAGCTGCAAAGAGCACAATCCAGAGACTGAGCCTTGCAGAGAGAGAGTTTCGGATATATGTTATAGGACTCTTCATAACCCTTTATCTTTTTTTATTTTAGAATTAAGATTTTAGAATTTAGATGTATTCTTGCGTCCCTGCGGTAGCAAGCGACCAGAGGTCGAGCGCTCGCTTCGCTGCGAGGGAGATGTATGAATTTAGAAGTACTTCTTAACTCTTACCTCTTAATTCTTAACTCTTACCTCAAAACCTTTCCGTCAGTTGCTTGTAAGTTACCTCATGTTTGAGTATGTGGTTCTCCAACAACAGGCGGCAGGCCTGGCTCACCATGTCTGGCCGCAGGCGGAACTCGCGCTTCTTCGAGTCGCGGTCAACCTGTAGCCTGAGCACCTCGGCCAGCATCAGCCTCTGCATGGTGCGGTTGGTGGCAATATGGTTTTTGCGCACATATTTCATCACTATCTCCAGCGTCTCGTCGGGATGAGCTGCCGCCCACTCCCATCCTCTGCGGCTGGCTTTGGCAAACTTGACGGCCTTGTCCTTGTCTTGCTCGTAGAGCTCGCGGCGCATGTAGACCCCGTCGTCCTGAATGTTGTATTCGTGGTCGCAGAAGCGGTAGACGTTGGCTTCGGTGAGAGGCAGGCCCGTCTGCACCAGTTGGTAGAACTCGTTATAGCTCATGGCAACGATAGCATCGACGGCTCCCTTGACATACAGGTTCATGTTGGAGGCATATTTCACCCATTCATAGTTCAGGTGATCGTGGGCACTCATGCAGACGGCCAGGTCGCCGAAGTCGGTGCTCCAGATGCCCACACGTGCACCTTTCTGCGTGAGCGGGTCCTTGCCTCTGCGTGAGACAATGGTAAGCGAGTTGTTCATCGATGTCTGCAGGATGTTCACCAGGTTGACACCGTTGTCAACAAGCTTCATGGCCTGGCATAGTTCGAGTGTCGTGGCGTCAATGTTGTTGTCCTCCACGCGGCTGAGGGTGGACTGTGTGGCCGACGGGTGTACTATGGAAACGCTGATGCCCTCGGCTGTGTAGAAGCCTTTCTCTAGTGCGACATAGTAACCGGCGAACTGTGCCTGAGCCGTCCACTGGGGCATGAAGACGAATCGTTCCTGGGCCCAGGCTCCAAGGGTGGTGAGCATTGCCAGGACTACGACCGAGGCCAGGTGCTTGAAGCCGGACAGCTGAAAGCAGGAAAATGAAATACCAGTCTTTCTCATTTCTTCTCTTCATAAAGGCTATCTGACTGCAAAGGTAGTGTAAAAAAAACAATTCTACGAGAAAAAACACACATTTTTTTCTTCGTGTGCGTAACATTGTTCCGCAGCCTTTTTGCGTATCGATAAATTTTTGTAATTTTGCATGCTATTATATTGAAGCGACTATGATAAAGGACGAGTTTCAGCATTGCATCGACAAGTATTCCACGGAGATAGGGCAGATAAGGGAGTCTGCTCATAAGCTACATGAAAACGTCAACCAGAAGTATGACAAGGTACATCCCTACGGCTTCCATC
>CAMYZK010000121.1 GCA_947303825.1 uncultured Prevotella sp.
GAGTAGACTTTGCTTCTTGTCAGGTCTACTTCCATGCTGTAGTATGGGTTTTGCGACAGTTTCTGCGTCTCGGGGTCGTAGATGGCCATTCCCTGCCCGTCATATCCTATAAGTATCTGTCCGCTGTGATTGCAGTAGAGCGAAGATACGGCGTTGTATCCCGTTGCCTCAATATGAACAAACTGTTCTCCCTGCTTTCTGAACACTCCGCTGTTCGAAGAGCCTACATAGATGTTTCCCTTCTTGTCCTCGCATAGCGCATAGAGGTCGGCATGCTCAGAAAGATATTTCCTGGCCTTGTTTCCATCGAAGCAAACCAGTCCGTGCTTGTCGGAGATGAGCCATAGCTGTCCGTTGTGGTCTTCCAGCAGGGAATTGACGGTGTGCGCATCGGCCAGTTCTCCACCTATCTGCTGGGCTGTCTCCTTTCCGGTGAATTTCATCACTCCCAGTCCCGACGTTCCGGCCAGCACGTCGCCGTTGCGACGTTCCAGGAAGCATGTGGCGTAACAATGCCCGTCTTTGCCGTTCAGGTCTTTCATGGTGATATTGTGGAAATTGCTCCCGTCCCATGTCTGCAAGGCCCCATACATGCCGAAGTAGAAGAGGCCCTTGCTGTCTTGCATGATAGTATTCACGTAGTTGCTGGCCAATGTGCTGTCGGCAGGGTTCTCACATTTGAACACCCTGAATTGATAGCCGTCATATCTGTTTATACCGTCGCGGGTTGTAACCCATAGGAATCCCTGATGGTCAACATAAACTTGAGACACAAAGCTGCTTGACAGTTGCAGGTCTTTATTGAAGAATTTGCCCACTTGAGCTGTTGTGCTTGTACACAACAGTATGGCTGCCAGAAAAGGCAATAATCGCTTCATAGTTTCTTGTTAGTTATTACTCAGATTCAAGTTTTCGTTGCAAAAGTAACTATTTTTGATGAAGTGACCAAAAAGTTACAAGAAAAAAAAATTGCGTTACACTGTCAAAAGGCTTTTTCTGGCCAAAATGACTACTTTTGTACAGAATAATAACCTAATTTTACCTGAAAAATATGACAAGAAGACTGCCTTCCCTTCTCTTTGCTGCTGCAGTGTCATGCTTCTGCCTGACGCTCTCGGCACAGCAGCTGCCTTATCAGAATGCTAATCTTTCGGCCCGCCAACGCGCAGAAGACCTCTGCTCGCGCCTCACCCTTGAGGAGAAGGGCATGCTGATGCTCGACGAGAGCCCAGCCATTCCCCGCCTTGGCATCAAGAAGTTCTTCTGGTGGAGCGAGGCTCTTCACGGTGCAGCCAACATGGACCATGTCACCGTCTTCCCAGAGCCAGTGGCCATGGCCTCGTCGTTCAATCCCGATTTGCTTTACAAGTGCTTCGACATTGCCAGCACCGAGTTCCGTGCACAGTATAACGAGCGCATGCAGCGTGGCAGCGGCGAGGACGAGAAGTTCCACAGCCTCTCTGTATGGACACCTAATGTCAACATCTTCCGCGACCCGCGTTGGGGCAGGGGACAGGAGACCTACGGTGAAGACCCCTATCTTACCAGCGTGATGGGTGTCCAGGTGGTGCGCGGCCTGCAGGGGCCCGAAGACTCCAAGTACCGCAAGCTCTGGGCCTGCGCCAAGCACTATGCCGTGCACAGCGGCCCCGAGTACACCCGCCACTCTGCCAATCTTACCGATGTGTCGCCTCGTGACTTCTGGGAGACCTACATGCCGGCCTTCAAGACCCTGGTTCAGGATGCCAAGGTACGCGAGGTGATGTGTGCCTACCAGCGCCTGGACGACGACCCCTGCTGCGGTTCGCAGCGCCTGCTTCAGCAGATACTGCGCGACGAGTGGGGATTCAAGTACCTTGTGGTGAGCGATTGCGGAGCCGTGAGCGACTTCTACACCTCGCACAAGAGCTCGTCGTCGGCCGTTACGGCATCGGCCAAGGCCACCCTGGCCGGCACCGACGTGGAGTGTGGCTATGGATATGCCTACAAGAGCATACCCGAGGCCGTGCGCCGAGGCCTTATCAGCGAGGCAGAGGTTGACAAGCATGTCATACGCCTGCTGGAGGGGCGCTTCGACCTAGGCGAGATGGACGACCCGTCGCTCGTGGAGTGGGCCAAGATACCCTACTCGAAGATGTCGTGCAAGGAGCACGCCCAGACTTCCCTCGACATGGCTCGACAAACCATCGTGCTGCTACAAAACAAGAACGGCGTGCTGCCGTTACAGAAGGGTAAGGAGAAGATTGCCGTCATCGGCCCCAATGCCGACAACGCCCCCATGATGTGGGGTAACTACAACGGCATGCCCAACCACACCGTCACCATCCTCGACGGTATCTGTGAGAAGCTGAAACTGAACAGCGACAAGATAAGAGTGCCTTATCAGAAGATGGCCAATCCGAAACTCTTCTATGCCGTCGGCTGCGACCTCACCTACGACAAGGTATTCGACTGCCTCATGGCATCGCAATGCAGCTTCGAGGGAAAGAAGGGCGTGAAAGGCACCTTCTGGAACAACCGCGAGATGGAGGGCAAGCCCGTCACCACACAGTATTACACCTCGCCCCTGGCTGTCACCACCGCTGGCATGCACAACTTTGCACCAGGAGTGCAGCTCGAAGCTTTCTCGGCAAAGTATCAGACAGTGTTTACCCCAAAAGAAGCAGGCGAGTATGTGGTAAACGTAGAAGGCTGCGGACAGTTTGAACTCTACATCGACGGTGAGCGTAAGTTCCGTCACCGCATCTGGCGCACCACTCCCAACCGCGTGGCTATCCAGGCAGAACAGGGCAAGAGCTACAACATTGAGGTGCGCTTCACTCACGTACATACTTATAATGCCAACCTGAAGATAAACATTGCCCGCGAACAGCCTATCGACTACCAGAACGTCATATCACAGCTCAAGGGCATCAACACCGTTGTCTTTGTAGGAGGCATCTCGCCTGCACTTGAAGGAGAAGAGATGCCGGTCGACATTGAGGGATTCCGTGGCGGCGACCGCACCAGCATAGAGCTGCCACGCGTGCAGCGGGAGTTCTTTAAGGCACTGAAAGAGGCCGGCAAGACCGTGGTCTTCGTATGCTGCTCTGGTTCGTGCATAGCCCTACAGCCAGAGATGGACACATGCGATGCCATAGTACAGGCATGGTATCCCGGACAGGAGGGTGGCACTGCCGTGGCCGATGTGCTCTTTGGCGACTACAATCCAGGCGGCAAGCTGCCTGTCACCTTCTACAAGAGTGACGCCCAGCTGCCCGACTACGAAGACTACTCCATGAAAGGCCGCACATACCGCTATTTCACCGATGCGCTGTTCCCCTTTGGCTACGGACTGTCGTACACCACGTTTGACATAGGCGAGGCTGCTGTTGCCAAGAAGTCCGACGATTATATTGTCACCGTACCCGTGACGAATACCGGCAAACGCGACGGCACCGAGACCGTCCAGCTATACATACGCAACCCGCAGGACAAGGAAGGGCCACTGAAGTCGCTGCGTGCCTTCCAGCGCGTATCACTCAAGGCTGGCGAGACAAAGAACGTGGAGCTGAAACTGACAAGAAACTCGTTTGAGTTCTTCGACACCGAGACAAACACCATGCGCGTAAAGCCAGGCCAATACGAGGTGCTATACGGCAACAGCTCCAGTCCAAAGAGCCTTAAATCTTTTGAGTTAAAAGTTTTTTGAGTTAAGAGTTGAGAGTTCTTCGCAAGCGAAGCGGCAGAGCCGAGCGAAGAGCGAAGAGTTCTTTACTTGCAAAGACACCGTTCACGTTGGGAAATGCAAAAGAAAAATGAGTTTTCCTTTTGCATTTCCTGCCTTTTTTGTACCTTTGCATCCCATTATCTCCAACAATCTGTCAAATAAACGCTGAAAAGACTATGGATGAAAGCCACCACATACCCCAGGAGTTCAACTCCTTCTACCTGAAGGACGTGTCGTTTGCCCACCTCATGACACGCCGCATCTTCAACGTGCTCATTGTGGCAAACCCCTACGATGCCTTCATGCTTGAAGACGACGGCCGCGTAGACGAGAAAATCTTCGACGAGTACACTGAGCTGGGCATGCGCTATCCACCATCGTTCACCCAGGTGAGCACCACAGAGGAGGCACAGCATGTGCTGGAGACTACCGACATCGACCTGGTGATATGCATGCCGGGTAATGCCGACAACGATGCCTTTGCCGTGGCGCGCGAGGTGAAAGCCATGAAGAGCAATGTGCCCTGTGTGGTGCTTACCCCCTTCTCGCACGGCATCACTCGACGCATGCAGGACGAAGACATGAGCATCTTCGACTATGTCTTCTGCTGGCTGGGTAACACCAACCTCATACTCTCTATCATCAAGCTCATTGAAGACCGTATGAACATAGACCACGACATAGAAGAGGCCGGGGTGCAGATGATAATGCTTGTCGAAGACAACATACGCTTCTACTCCTCGGTGCTGCCAAACCTCTACAACTATATACTGCAACAGTCAAAGAACTTCTCGACCGAGGCCCTCAACCCCCATGCCGCCGCACAGCGCAAGCGCGGACGTCCCAAGGTGGTGCTGGCCACTAGCTACGAAGAGGCCATGACCCTCTATGAGAAGTATCACGACAACACGCTGGGTGTGATAAGCGACACCCGCTTCCCCATGAAGACTCCAGCAGGGCGGCTCTCGCATGTGGAGGAGGGCGACCCCGAGGCTGGCTTCAAGCTACTCAGGGAGATAAGGCGGCGTGACGAGTATGTGCCGCTGATAATGGAAAGCTCGGAGACCGTCAACCGCGAGAAGGCCGAGAGTGAGGGATTCCACTTCGTAGACAAGAACTCGAAGAAGATGAACGTCGACCTGCGCCAGCTGCTGGAGGAGCACATGGGCTTCGGCGACTTCATCTTCCGCGACCCGGTGACGAAGGCAGAGGTGCTGCGCATCAAGACCCTGAAAGACCTGCAAGACAACATCTTCAACATTCCCACCGACTCCTTCGTCCGCCACATTCAGCGCAACCACATGAGCCGGTGGCTCACGGCGCGGGCCATCTTCCCCGTGTCGCAGTTCCTGAAACACGTCACATGGCACAAGCTGAAGGATGTTGACGCCCACCGTCAGATAATCTTCGACGCCATAGTGCAGTACCGGCGCATGAAGAACATCGGCGTTGTGGCTGTCTTCGACCGACTCAAGTTCGACCGCTATGCCCACTTCGCACGCATCGGCGAAGGCTCGCTGGGAGGCAAAGGCCGTGGCCTGGCTTTCCTCGACACCATACTGAAGCGGCATCCAGAGCTCAACCAGTTTGACAACGCCTTGGTACAGATACCTAAGACCGTGGTGCTCTGCACCGACTTCTTCGACCGCTTCATGGACGACAACAACCTCTGGGGCATAGCACTCAGCGATGCCCCAAACGAGGAGATACTGCAGCACTTCCTCCGTGCACAGCTGCCCGACGACCTCATTGCCGACTTCTTCACCTTCTTCGAGGCCATAAAGAGTCCCATAGCCATACGTTCGTCAAGCCTGCTCGAAGACTCGCACTACCAGCCCTTCGCCGGCATCTATGCCACTTACATGATACCCTGGCTCGACGACAAATACGAGATGCTGCGCCAGCTGGCATGTGCCATCAAGGCCGTCTACGCCTCTGTCTACTACAAAGACTCAAAGGCATATATGACCGCTACGCAGAACGTCATTGACCAGGAGAAGATGGCCGTCATACTGCAAGAGGTGGTGGGCCAGCACTATGGCGACCTGTACTATCCCACCTTCTCGGGCGTGCTGCGCTCGCTCAACTACTACCCCATTGGCGACGAGAAGGCCGAGGAGGGAATAGCCAGCCTGGCACTGGGCCTAGGCAAGTATATAGTAGACGGCGGACAGACGCTGCGCGTCAGCCCCCACCATCCACACCAGGTGCTGCAGACCAGCGAGATGGAGACAGCCCTCACCGAGACGCAGACACGCTTCTATGCACTGGATATGAATGGGTGGAAGATGGAAAGTGGAGGGATAAACGAGAACACTCCCAGGTCAGGAGGTAGCCTCCCTTCTCCCTCCACCCTCCACCCTCAACCAGAATGGTCTACCGACGACGGCTTCAACATAAAGAACCTGCGAGTGAAGCAGGCCGACAAAGACGGCTCCCTTCAACACATCGCCTCGACCTACGACCCCGTCGACGGCATCATCCGCGACGGCATCTACGAGGGCGGGCGCAAGGTCATCACCTTTGCCGGAGTGCTGCAGCACGGCGTGTTCCCACTGCCAGAGCTGCTGCAGCTGTCTCAGAAGCTGGGAGCCGAAGAGATGAAGCGACCGGTAGAGATAGAGTTCGCCTGCAACATTGTAAACTCTCAACCCTCAACTCTCCGCTCGGCTCTGCCGCTTGGCTCGTCCAAGAACTCTCAACTCAACTTCTACCTCCTTCAGATACGCCCCATCGTAGACTCAAAGCAGGTGCTCGACGAAGACCTGCAGAAGATTCCCGACAGCGACTGCTTGCTCAGAAGCCACAACTCGTTGGGACACGGCATATCAGAAGACGTAACCGACGTGGTCTACGTGAAGACCGACGACAGCTATACCGCCTCTGCCAACCCGCAGATAGCCACGGAGATAGAGCAGATAAACCGCCGGTTCCTCAACGGAGACTTCACTCCGCCAGGGGCAGCAACCGGGGCGGGCTACATTCTTGTAGGTCCCGGACGCTGGGGCTCGTCAGACTATTGGCTGGGCATCCCCGTGAAGTGGCCCCACATCTCGGCGGCACGCGTCATCGTGGAGGCCGGCCTTAAGAACTACCACGTAGACCCCTCGCAGGGAACACACTTCTTCCAGAACCTCACCTCCTTCGGTGTGGGCTACTTCACCATCAACACCTACACCGGCGACGGTGTGTTTCAGAAGGAGCTTCTCGATGCTATGCCCGCCATCGAAGAGACAGAGCACGTGCGCCATGTGCGCTTCGACCACCCGCTCAAGGTAATGATGGACGGCAAGAAGCAACAGGGGGTAGTACTGCTGTGAGGCTTTCTGCCCGCCCAGAGCCCCCTGGACGCCTGCGCGACACACCTTTTTCACAGAAAAACAAAGAAATTCACCGTTTCTTTTGGTGTTTTGTTTCATTCTTTGTACCTTTGCAGCCGCAGAAGTCTTACACCGATGCATGTTGCCCTGATAGTTAAATGGATATAACAAGGCTCTCCTAAAGCTTAGTTCCG
>CAMYZK010000122.1 GCA_947303825.1 uncultured Prevotella sp.
ATCAAAAAACAAAGGTCTTCAACTCATAATCAAAGTTTTTCGACGCTATAACTTACACCCTTGACGGCACTAAAAAAATAAAAAAGATAATAAGTTGCTCTAAGGAGTCTGGGAGGAAAGGAGTTCCTTCCCTGTTTTTTCGCTCCTTGTTCTAAGCAGTAAAGGGTGTACGATTGAGAATGGATCGCCCCAGGGTAAGCTCGTCGGTATATTCCAGCTCGTTGCCTATGGCTATTCCGCGTGCAATGACGCTCACCTCCACGTCCAAGCCCTGCAGCTTGCGGTAGATGTAGAAGTTGGTGGTGTCGCCTTCCATGGTAGAGCTGAGTGCCAGTATCACCTCTTTCACTTGCCCTTCGCCTACTCGCTGCACCAGCGACTCTATCTGTAGATTGGAGGGGCCTATGCCGTCCATGGGCGAGATGAGCCCTCCCAAGACGTGGTATAGCCCGTGGAATTGCTGTGTGTTTTCTATGGCCATCACGTCTTGTATGTTCTCCACCACGCAGATGAGGCTGGTGTCGCGACGGCTGTCTGAGCAGATAGGGCAGGTGTCGGTGTCGCTAATGTTGTGACAGGTGTGACAGTATTTCACTCCTTGCCGCAGCTCTGAGACGGCATCGGCAAAGCGTAGCACGTCGGCTGTGGGTTGCCGTAGTATGTGGAGCACCAGTCGGAGGGCTGTTTTACGGCCTATGCCTGGCAGTCGGGAGAACTCTTGTACTGCGCTCTCCAGTAGTCGTGAGGGGTATTGCTGTACTGTCATGGATTTCAGGAGTCCAGTTCGGATAGTTCGAGCCAGCGCATGCTTTTCTCGTCGATAGCGGTGTTGACTTGTGGCAGCTGCTTGCATACGGCAGTTATCTGGTCTACGGTGAGTGTGCCAGCGTTGAGCTTGTCTTCCAATTGGCGTTTCTCTGTTTCGAGTGCCTCTATGTCGCGTTCCAGCTGCTGCAGCTCCAGTCTTTCCTTATAGGTGATGCGTCGCTTGACGTCGGTGGTGGCGGGTTTCGCCTTGTTGCTGCGTGTGCCTTCCTTGCTGCCTTCCTTGCTGCTTGAGGCAGTGGCTGCGGGGTTGAGCGAGCACCACTCTCGGTATTGTGTGTAGTTGCCGGGAAAGTCTTTGATCTTGCCGTTTCCCTGGAACACAAGCAGGTGGTCTACCACCTTGTCGGTGAAATAGCGGTCGTGGCTTACCACGATGACGCATCCGGGGAAGTCGCGCAGGTATTCCTCCAGTATCTGTAGTGTGACGATGTCGAGGTCGTTGGTAGGCTCGTCGAGCACCAGGAAGTTGGGGTTGCGCATGAGCACGGTGCAGAGGTACAGCTTGCGGCGCTCTCCTCCAGAAAGCTTGTATACGTAGTTGTACTGCTGTTCGTTGGTAAAGAGGAAGTGCTGCAACAGCTGTGTGGCTGTGAAGTGCCGTCCCTGCCCCAGGTCTATGAAGTCGGCAATGTCGCGTATGACGTCGATTACTTTCTGCTGCTCGTCGAACTGCAGTCCTTCCTGTGAGAAGTACCCGAATCTCACTGTCTCGCCTACCACGATACGTCCCTGGTCGGGCTGTACCTCTCCCATGAGCATCTTGATGAATGTTGACTTGCCTGTGCCGTTGGCGCCTACTATTCCCATCTTCTCAAATCGCGAGAAGTTGTAGTAGAAGTCTTTCATTAGGACGTTGGTGTCGTATGACTTCGATATGTACTGACACTCGAAAATCTTGGAGCCAATATACACGTTGGTAGCCTTAAGCCTGATGGCCCTCTCTTCTATGCGTGTCTTGGCCAGCTTCTCCAGCTCGTAGAAGGCCTCTTCGCGTGCCCTTGCCTTGTGTCCCCTAGCCTGTGGCATGCGCCGCATCCACTCCAGCTCCGTGCGGTAGAGGTTGTTGGCACGGGCTATCTCGGAACGGCGGTTGTCTATGCGCTCCTGGCGCTTCTCCAGATAGTAGGAGTAGCTGCCCCGGTAGGTATAGATGGTATGGTCGTCAAGCTCAAGAATGACCGAGCACACTCGCTCCAGGAAATAGCGGTCGTGGGTGACCATGAGCAGTGTCTTGTTGCCCCTTCTGAGGAAGCCTTCAAGCCACTCTATCATCTCAAGGTCGAGGTGGTTGGTAGGCTCGTCGAGGATGAGGAAGTCGGGTTCGAGTATAAGCACGTTTGCCAGTGCCACGCGCTTCTGCTGCCCTCCGCTGAGCTGTCCCATGGGCTGCTGCAGGTTGCGTATCTTGAGCTGTGTGAGGATCTGCTTTGCCCTCAACACTTTCTCTTCGTCGCCCTGATGGTTGAAGCAGGCATCGAGCACGCTGTCGTCGGGCGAGAAGTTTGGTGTCTGCTCTAGGAATCCTATTCGGATGCCGTTGCGGTAGATGATGGCTCCGGCGTCGTAGCCCTCCTTGCCTGTGAGAATGGAGAGTAGGGTAGACTTGCCTGTTCCGTTCTTTGCAATGAGGCCCACCTTTTGCCTTTCAGCAATAGAGAAACTGATGTTACGGAAGAGCAGCAGTGCTCCAAACGACTTTGTCAGGTTCTGAACGTCAAGGTATGGTGTGTCTTTTGCCATGATGCATCAGGGGCATGGTGAGCGGTATGGCTCTACTGAAGCGACTTGATGATTTCCTCGATATAGGCCAGTATCTCGTCGCGTCCGTCGCCCTTCTCAGCAGAGGAGATGAAATACGGTGGCATCTCCTCCCATGACTCAAGCATTGTCTTCTTGTAGGCCTCCACGTTTTGCATCACCTTCTGATGTGAAATCTTGTCGGCCTTGGTAAAGACGATAGAGAACGGCACCGACGAGACGCCCAGCCAGTTCATAAACTCCAGGTCGATGGGCTGTGGCTCCAGTCTGACGTCGATGAGCACGAATACGTTTACCAGCTGTTCCCTGCCGAGTATGTATCCGCGTATCATCTGGTCCAGCTTCTGTATCTCTGATTTTGACCGCTTGGCAAAGCCGTAGCCGGGAAGGTCAACCAGATACCACTCCTTGTTGATGATGAAATGGTTGATGAGCAGTGTCTTGCCCGGTGTGGCCGATGTCTTGGCTAGTCCCTTGTGCCTGCAGAGCATGTTGATGAGGCTGGACTTTCCCACGTTAGACCTGCCGATGAAGGCAAACTCGTGTTTGGTGTCCTTGGGGCACATGGACACGGTGGGCGATGAAATGACAAACTCGGAGCTCTTTACTATCATCAGCGTATTCTGTCGTAGGCACGTACTACTTTCTCGTCGTGGACAATGCCCTTGCGGGCCATAAATACCAGGATTATGGCAACTGCGGGCAGGGCATCGGCCAGGCTGAATGCGTAGGCTCCGCCAATGTTCCTGTTTAAGACCGCCAACAGTACATACCATGCCAGCAGAAGTGCCATGGGCAACAGCGTTGCAGCAGCCTGGCGCTTCCTGTTCTTATATAATGGTATGATGGCTGCAGCAGTGATGGCTGCCAACACAAGCAGTATGAGCATGAGCGTTGAGCCGGTGTTGAAGACAGCGGCAAGGGCAGAGCACAGTGCTGCCAGAACCAGATACCATGTCTGAGGTCTAAGCATCTCTCTCTCCTGTTTGTTAAATCAACTCGGTAGTCGGTTGTTCCTTGACGGGGTCGCGCCAGTACACCTTACCCTCTACAAACTCCTGTGTGGCAAGCAAGGTGGGCTTTGGCAGCTTCTCATAGTAACGGGAAATCTCTATCTGCTCCCTGTTTTCAAACACCTCCTCCAGGGAGTCGTTGTAAGATGCAAACTCTGCCAGCTTCTTGCTCAGATCTTCCTTTATCTGTACTGAAATCTGATTGGCACGCTTGGCGATGATGGCAACACTCTCATAGATGTTGCCGGTTTCATCGCACAAATCCATAATGTTTCGCGTCACGGTGTTGACCGGAGCTTTTGACTTCTTGTAATCCATGGATATATTTTACTATTTTACAATTTGACTATTTTACTATTTTACAATTTCACTTTTCTTCTATTTTGGAGTTTTGGAGTTCTTGCGTCCCTTCGGTAGCAAGCAACCAGAGGTCGAGCGCAGGAGTGTAGACAATACCCTGCAAGCGGTAGCCGATGCTTCATTCTTTTCACAGGGGTTACACCCCTGCCTGTGTTCTTTACGCCCTTTCAGGGCTTATTGCGGTAGCCGCTCGGCTCTGCCGCTTTTACCGCTCGGCTTTTCCGCTTGCTACCGAAGGGACGCAAGAAAGCGTAGCGACTAAAAGAAATTCTTCACTCTTCACTCTTAACTCTTAACTCTTCACTCTTCACTCTCAACTCTCAGTCTCCAATCACCTTCTTGCACTTGTTGATAAACTTCTGTGCAGTAGGGGCGTTCTTCGACTCGGGAAACTCGTTGAGGAATCCGTAGCACTCGTCTTCGGCATCGCGGTAACGCTCTATCCGCTTGTCTTCCGACGAGTTCTCGGCCAGCTCATACTTGCTCTTCATGATCAGTAGCGAGAAGTCCTCACGCCATTTGGAGTAGGGATATTGCTTCAACGCATTCTGTGCCGTTATGATGCTGGCTATGTAGTTGCTCTCGTTGTTTGAATTGATGTTGCCGAAGTAGCCGCCAAGGTTATAGTACAGCTGCGCTGACAGCAGCTCTTTCTGAACCAGCTTGTCTTGCAGCTCAAACAGCCGACTCTGAGCCTTTTCACGCAGACTGGAGTTGGGAAAGAAGTCCATGAATTGCTGATAGGCGTTGATGGCTCCTATGGTGGGGGTCTGGTCTAGCCTCGGCTCAGGGGCTCCCTCGTAGAGAGCCTGGCCTGTATAGTACGAGGCCTGCTCGGCATAATAGCCTTTGGGGTAGGTCTTGAAATACTTCTTGAATGTGGCTGAGGCCGACTCATAGTCACCCGACATGTATTCGGCCATACCCAACATATACAACGACTCCTGCGACTCGTCGGTGCCTTTCTTCAGCGTGATGAGGTCGAGCAGCAGCGTGGCGGCACGCTCGTACTTGCCTTCAGCAAAACACTGCTTGGCATACTCATAGCGGTAGGATAAATCGTCGGTCTTGTAAACCTGGTTGAACTCTGTAGCACACGACGTGAGAATAAGTGCTGAGATGCAAAATATGATGACAGTTTTCTTCATTACACTCATTTTGAGCTGCAAAATTACTCTTTTTTGGCCAAATATCAAAAAGTTTATAATAATTTTAAGCGCAAATTACTAAGTTTTCACTTAAATATTCGTAATTTTGCAAGTTGATATGGATTTCAAGCTTTCTTCGAAGTACCAACCCACGGGCGACCAGCCAGAGGCTATCCGTGAGCTCACCGACGGCGTGATGCGTGGCGACCGTGCCCAGGTGCTGCTAGGTGTCACCGGCTCGGGCAAGACGTTTACCATGGCCAACGTTATTGCCAGGGTGGGGCATCCTACTTTGATAT
The DNA here is from genome assembly GCA_947303825.1 of uncultured Prevotella sp. Taxonomy (GTDB): domain Bacteria; phylum Bacteroidota; class Bacteroidia; order Bacteroidales; family Bacteroidaceae; genus Prevotella. The sequence goes on from CAMYZK010000122.1 coordinate 5,407, forward strand.
TGAGCCACAACAAGACCTTGGCGGCACAGCTCTTCCAGGAGATGCGAGGCTTCTTCCCCGACAACGCTGTGGAGTATTATGTAAGTTATTACGACTACTATCAGCCCGAGGCATATCTTCCACACACCGACACCTACATAGAGAAAGACCTGGCAATCAACGAGGAGATAGACCGGTTGAGGCTGAAGGCTGTGTCGGCCCTGCTGTCAGGAAGAAGGGATGTTATCGTCGTGTCGTCGGTTTCCTGCATCTATGGCATGGGGAGCCCTATGGCACTCTCCGACAATGTGATAGAAATACGCCAAGGGCAGAAGATTGACCGCAACATGCTGCTGAGGAAGCTGGTAACGGCGCTTTACACCAGAAACGACCTGGCACCCGAGCGAGGCAATTTCCGGGTAAAGGGCGATACGGTAGACATCTACATGGCCTACAACGAAATAATGCTTCGGGTGGTCTTCTGGGACGATGAGATAGACTCCATAGAAGAGCTCGACCCCGTTACTCTTGACCGTCTGGGACGTTTTGCCGACTATAAGCTCTATCCTGCCAATCTGTTTATGACCAGCCAGGAACAGACCAACAAAGCTATACACGACATACAAGACGACCTGAGGGCACAGGTGGAATTCTTTGAGGAGCTGGGCGACCCCATAAAGGCACAGCGCATAAAGGAGCGTGTGGAGTATGACATGGAGATGATAAAGGAGCTGGGGCATTGCTCTGGCATCGAGAACTACTCACGCTACTTCGACGGTCGAAAGCCAGGCGAGCGTCCCTACTGCCTGCTCGACTTCTTTCCCGAGGACTTCCTGCTCATTGTCGACGAGAGCCACGTTTCGGTGCCACAGATAGGGGCCATGTATGGCGGAGACCGTGCGCGCAAGACCAATCTCGTGGAATACGGATTCAGGCTGCCTGCTGCCTTCGACAACCGTCCGCTTACCTTCGACGAGTTCCAGGCCATGGTGCATCAGGTGATATATGTCTCGGCCACCCCTGCCGACTTTGAGCTTAACGAGGCCGAGGGCGTGGTGGTGGAACAGCTTATACGACCCACAGGCCTTCTCGACCCCGAGATAGAGGTGCGCCCCTCCGAACACCAGATTGACGACCTGATGGAGGAGATACGGCTGCGCACCGAGCGCCATGAGAGGGTGCTAGTTACCACGCTCACCAAGCGCATGGCCGAGGAGCTGACAGAATTCCTGGTGAACCACGGGGTGCAGACAGCCTATATACACAGCGATGTGGCTACACTAGACCGTGTGAAGATATTAAACGACTTGCGCAGTGGTGTTTACGATGTCCTGGTTGGAGTAAATCTGCTGCGTGAGGGGCTTGACCTTCCCGAGGTGTCGCTGGTGGCCATCCTCGATGCCGACAAGGAGGGATTCCTGCGTTCCCGTCGCAGTCTGGTGCAGACAGCCGGTCGTGCAGCAAGGAATGTCAATGGCAGGGTGATCATGTATGCCGACACCATCACGGGCTCTATGCAAGAGACCATCGACGAGACCAACCGCCGACGCACCAAGCAGCTGCAATACAATGAGCAGCATGGCATCACGCCCGCACAGATAGTAAAGGAGCTGTCTACAATAGCACTGGGCCGCGACCTCCGTCCCGACATCAAGGAGCTGAGACTGTCGGGTGCTGTTCCCGAGACCGACGCTCAGCTTGACATGGCTGCCGACCCTATAGTAGAGCATCTCACCAGGCCTGACATAGAGAAGC
>CAMYZK010000123.1 GCA_947303825.1 uncultured Prevotella sp.
AGGCGTTCATCACCCGCTTTGCACGTATCTATACGCCCGTGGTCGTAGCGGCAGCGTTGCTGATAGCCGTCGTGCCCCCGCTGCTGTCGTTAGCGGTTTGTCATCTGTCGTTTGGCGAGACCTTTGCCACCTGGCTCTATCGTGCACTGCTGTTCCTGGTGGTGTCGTGCCCCTGTGCGCTGGTGCTCAGCGTCCCCCTCACGTTCTTTGGCGGCATAGGAGGTGCGTCGCGCAAGGGAATCCTGGTGAAGGGGGCCAACTATATCGACGTGCTGGCTAAGGTGAAGACTGTGGTCTTCGACAAGACTGGCACGCTTACCGAGGGGGTCTTCTCGGTGACGGCACTGCATCCGCAGCTTATCGACGAGCATGAGCTCCTCCATCTGGCAGCCCATGTGGAACATTACTCCACCCATCCCATTGGTGCTGCACTGCGTGAAGCCTTCTCCGAGGAAGCCACTGACGGCTGTGACGTGAGCCAGGTGGAGGAGGTGGCCGGCCAAGGGGTAAAAGCCGTGGTGGAAGGACGCCTGGTGTGCGTGGGCAACACGAAGATGATGGATGCCGTCGGTGCCAAGTGGCGCGACTGCCACCATACCGGCACCATCATACATGTGGCCATCGATGGAACCTACGCCGGACATATCGTCATCAACGACCGTGTGAAGGCCGACAGTGCCGAGGCTATCAGCAGGCTGAAAGAGCAGGGGGTGGAAAAGGCTGTGATGCTCACTGGCGACCGCAAGGAGGTGGCCGAGCATGTGGCCAAGGAGCTGGGAATCGACGAGTGTCATGCCGAGCTGCTGCCTGCCGACAAGGCCGACTATGTATCAGCCCACAACAATTCGACAACGGCTTTTGTGGGCGACGGCATCAACGACGCTCCCGTGCTCGCCCTAGCCGACGTGGGTATTGCCATGGGCGGACTGGGCAGCGACGCTGCAATAGAGGCTGCCGACGTGGTGCTGATGGACGACCGTCCGTCTAAGGTGCCCTTGGCCATTGCCCTGGCTCGTCGCACACTCGCCATAGCCCGCCAGAACGTGGCATTGGCACTGGGCATCAAGGCGGCAGTGCTGGTGATGGCAGCCCTTGGCATTGCCACGATGTGGATGGCCGTCTTTGCCGATGTGGGCGTCACCGTGCTCTGCGTGCTTAACGCCATGAGAAGCCTGAGGAGTTAGGGGTTAGGAGTTAGGAGTTAGGAGTTAGGAGTTTTTTAGTGAAGAATGAAGAGTGAAGAGTGAAGAATTTGCTACCGCTACACCGTAGGGGCATATACAAGACGCAGGTGAGCACCATGCGTCATTTGTCCCTACGATGGTTGCAGGGTAATCATATCTTTCATTTTTCATTTATCATTTTTCATTTATCATTTATCCCCTCCAGGTCGTGGCAGGTGCGTTGCAGCATGCCCTTGCTCACGCGCACCAGGCGGTTGGCATCGCTGCTCTCGCTTATGGTAGTACGGCGGGCGTCGAAGTCGTAGAGCACGTGGCCTGTGGAGTCGATGGCCCACTGCGCGTTGTTGTAGTTGTGCACGGCAATGGGGTAGGTGTAGCTGCGTGAGGTGACGTCACGGCTGAAGGCAAAGTCGCTGTGTGGCAGCCCCATCTGTCCTAACAGAGTGGCGGGCATGTCGCTTTGGTTGCATATTACGTCTACGGTGCACGGTTTCCTTACTGCTCCTCCCACCCATAGCATGGGAATATGGTTTTTCTTTAAAGGCTGCGACTGGTCAATGCTTCCGTGGTTGATACCGTGGTCGGCGGTAATCACTATTAGCAGGTTGTTCCATGCGGCTGTTCCTTTCAGCCTTGTTATGAACGCGTGCAGGCAGTCATCCAGATAGGTAAAGGCGTTGAGCACCTCGTCGGCATTCTTCTTTACAGGCACATCCCACGGCTCGTGTGAGGAAAGGGTGGAGTAGCCCCATAGGGAGGGCGTTGTCGATGCCTTTACAATCTCGTCGTAGAGTGTGGCAAAGGTGATATCGTCGCGCACGCCCCACTTTGCTGAGTGTCTCTGCTCAGCGTTGTAGTCGTCCACGCTTATCAGGCGGTTCCACCCGGTGCCTATGAGGTAGCTGCGCATGTTGGTGAAGTTGATGTCGCCGCCATAGAGGTAGGTGGTGGCGTAGCCTTGTCCCTTCAGCGTGCGTGCTATCGAAGGCAGCGAGCGGCTCTTCTCGGGCATCTTCATTACAGACAGGCTGGGAAACGACGGATAGCCGCTCAGGGTGCACAGCGTGCCCCGGTCGGTGCGCCAGCTGTTGGCGTAGCAGCGGCTGAAGCTCACCCCCTCTTGCTTCAGCTGTTGCAGGTGGGGCATGGCATCGGCAAACTGCTCGCCGGCACTCTCCATCAGGATGACCACCACATTGGGACGCTGTGTAGCGAGCAGCGTGTCGATGGGCAGGCTGCGCGTGGTGTAGACATTGGCAGTGAGACGTAGGCTCTCGGCCTTGCTGAAGAATTGATATTCAGAGAGGTCACCTGTCTGGTGGCTGAGTGAATATAGGAAGCTGAACACAGGATTTACTGCCGAGTGGTTGAGAAACTGGTTCTGCGAGAAATACACCTGCCCTATGTTCGTGGTCGACTCGCTCAGACCACCACGAATGCCGATGACCATCAGCGGCATGAGGCAAAGGTGCAGGGCCGTATGCCCCCACTTGGCCTTCAACGTCATGGCGCTTGCCTTTGCAGAGTCCCATCGGCGGATGGTCAGTGAGTACAGTAGATAGATGGCAATGGTGCATGCCACGATGAGCAGCAGCCGCCACAGCAGGTACCACAGGCTTACACTCTGGGTGATGCCTTCGGGCTGAGACAGGTATTGCAGGCAAGAGGCATCGAGCTTGAACCCCCAGAACCGGTAGAGGCTCGTGTCGGCGACGAAGGCCAGTGCCAGAGCCAGTGCTACGATGCCATAATAGACGGTAAGGATGCGTCGGGGCACCCTTACCCACAGTGAGATCAGGCTGGCCAGAAAGGGAATGATAAGCAGGTAGAGCGATGTGGAGAAGTCGAGCGTAAAACCATGGCCCACTACTGCCAATGCGTCGGCCACACCAACATCGTGCCCCGCACCGTTGCAGAGCATGAACGCCACCTTTGCTACAATGAAGAGAAAAAGTGTCAGCGTTAGTGACTTAACTATTGACCATTGACTCATTCTTCACTTAAAAAACACTTCACTTACTCTGGATTGTATCCAAAGTTGTCGAGCTCTCTTTTCGACGAGCGCCAGTCATGGTCTACCTTTACAAATATTTCCAGGAAGATATGTTTGTCGAAGAATTTCTCCAGCGACTTGCGTGCTTCGGTCGACACCTTCTTCAGTGCCACCCCCTGGTGTCCTATGATGATGCCTTTCTGCGAGTCGCGCTCCACATAGATGACGGCGTTGATGTGTATCTGGCGCTCGTCTTCCTTGAATCGCTCCACCACCACCTCTACCGAGTAGGGTATCTCCTTGTCGTAGTAGAGCAGTATCTTCTCGCGGATGATCTCAGAGACGAAGAAGCGGGCGGGCTTGTCGGTGAGCTGGTCTTTGTCGAAGAAGGCCGGACTCTCGGGCAGCAGCTCGTAGATGCGCTTCAGCAGCATGTCAATGCCAAACTTGTTCTTCGCCGAGATGGGCAGAATCTCTGCGTTGGGCAGCAGTGTGTGCCAGTGCTCCACTATCTCGTTCAGCACTTTAGTCGGGTCTATTCTCTTTTCACTTTCCTCTTTCCACTTTCCACCAAGTTCGTCTATCTTGTTAATCAGAAGAATGACCGGTATCTGCATCTTCTGCACCTTCTCCAGGAAGTCCATGTTCTTCTCGGGGTTCTCCACCACGTCGGTGACATAGAGCAGCACGTCGGCATCGACGAGTGCGCTCTCCGAGAAGGCCAGCATCGACTCCTGCAGCTTGTAGTTAGGTTTGAGCACGCCTGGCGTGTCGCTGAAAACTATCTGCATGTCGTCGGTGTTGACGATGCCCATGATGCGGTGGCGGGTGGTCTGTGCCTTGAAGGTAGCTATGGAGATGCGCTCGCCCACTAGCTGGTTCATCAGTGTCGACTTACCCACGTTGGGGTTTCCCACTATGTTTACAAATCCTGCCTTGTGTTTCATTTTGCAGATAAAAATGATTATAGTTTAGAGTGAAGATTTTTTAAGTTTAGAGTTTAGAAACAAATTCTTGGACGAGCCAAGCGCGTAGCGAGCCCCACAAATTATTCACAAATTATTTCTCATTGTTTTCTTTCACTTCCGCTCGGTTCTGCCGCTTTCTTGCGTTCCGTGGGTGCTCAGGCGCTTCGCGGAGGTCTCTGCAAAGAACTCTTAACAGGGGCTCCACCCCTGCCTGTAGTCTGTCGCCCCGTTGGGGCTTAACTCTTAATTCTTAACTCTTAATTCTTAACTCTTAAAATTTTCCTGTATTCTGCTGGGTTCTGAAGCATCTCTACTGCAGCCTGTATCTGGTGGTCGAAGTTCAGTCCGGCCTCTATCGAACCCTTCTGAAAGTAGTATGCCGAGATGATGTCCTGTTCTATCACTCGCTGTATGATGTCGCGGTGCTTGTCCAGCTCGGTAGCCACGTCGTGGCGCAGATGTCTGGAGAGGTTCTCAAAGGCATCCTTGGCTTCTTCGTAATATCCCTCGAACTTTGCGGTCTTCACCAGCTCGTCGAACTGCTTGCGGCTGATGTCGTCGTAGGAGAAACCGCTGTCCACCACCTTTTTTTTGAACTCTGCCCAGTCCTGATTGGTGATATGGAACTGTAGTGGCTCTGCTATCGTCTCGTGGCGGCTTATGTAGTCTACCACGTAGTCGAACATCACCTCCGTGCTGTCCAGCCCTCCGGCCGAGAGGTAGTAGGCAATGTTGGGCATGGTGTCGTTCTTTACCTCTACGTCGGGCTTTATGCCTCCTCCGTCGCGTACCTCACGTCCTCCTCGTGTATAGAAGACGTGTGTCAGCGAGTCGGGTATGCGCTCCTTGTACGATGCTCCGTCTTCGCGGGTGTAGTTGATGGCCTGTATGCACCGGCCAGATGGAATATAGTATTTCGACGTGGTGATTTTCACGTTGGTGTGGTAGGGCAGGTCAAGCGGTACCTGCACCAGACCCTTGCCGTATGTGCGTGTTCCCATAATGACGGCACGGTCCATGTCTTGCAGAGCCCCACTGGTAATCTCGCTTGCCGAGGCAGTCTCACCGTTTACCAGCACCACTAGCGGCATGATGGTGTCTACCGGCTCCAGGCGTGTGCGGTAGGTGCGGTTGGCCTGCGGCACCTTGCCACGGTTCTCTACCACCACTTGCTCCTGTGGCACCCAGATGTTCACCGTGTTTACGGCTTCCATCTCCGATCCGCCGCCGTTGCTGCGCAGGTCGAGTATCACGCCTTTGGCCCCCTGGTTTTTCAGCTCTACGAAAGCGCGTCTCACCTCCTTTGAGCAGTCTTCGGTAAACTGGTTGAGGTTGATATATGCAATGGAGTCGGAGAGCATGCCGTAGTAAGGCATCTCGGGCAGCTTGATGTTGCGTCGCGTTATCTTGAAGGTCATCTCCTTGCCGGTAGTGGGCCGTTTCACCTTCAGCACGAAGGTGGTGCCGGGGTCACCGCGCAGGTGGCTGCTCACGTAGCTCACTTGCTTGTCGGTCATCAGCGAGTCGTCGATGCTCAGTATGATGTCGCCCTTCTTCAGACCGGCCTCGGCAGCGGGCATGCCCTCGTATGGCTCGTCGATAACCACGCGCTTCAGGCGGGTATGGGGTTTCACCAGAGCCCCAATACCGGCATACTTGCCTGTGAGCATCATCTCCAGCTGCTTCGTCTCCTCCTCGGGATAGTACTCCGTATAAGGGTCGAGCGAGCGCAGCATGCCCTTGATGGCAGCCGTCATGGTCTGCCCAGGGTTGAGCGAGTCAACATAGAACAGGTCTAGCTGGCTGTACAAGGTGTTAAACACCTCCAGGTTCTTTCCCACCTCCAGGTTGTGGTTCTGTGCCCATGTGGACATGAAGAACGAGGTGTGAAGCATGAACACAGCAGTACACAGCATAATCCTCGTCATCCTTTTCATTTTCTTTTCCGTCATTATTATTATTCTTGAGTTCTTGAGTTTTTGAGTTTTTGAGTTGGGGAGTTTTTTAGTTTTTTAGGAGTTTGGGAGTTTAGGAGTTTGGGAGTTTAGACAATAGTTTTGCTGTTGCGGACAAATACAAGACGCAGGTGAGCACCATGCGTTCGCCGCTCTCCGCCAAGAACTCTTCGCTCGGCTTTGCCGCTTGGCTTCGCCAAGAACTCTTAACTCTTTAATAGCTCACGCTGCACGCCAGTCCTCTCTCCACCACCATGTCGTGTATGCGGTCCAGCTGCTCGTGGGTGGCTTTGAGCAGTCCCTTGGTGGGAGTCTCGCGGTCTATGGTATATATCATAACCTGTTGCGGGTTGATGGTGCACACAGCGTCCAGCCAGGGCAGCACATAGTCGTCGCCGGTGTTGTCGGCACTTTCTCCGGCCACCTCACCGCGCATGAACATGGTCTGAATGATGACATGCCCGTTGAAGGACTTCATGTGTTCAACGATGCTCTCTACGCTGTAGGTGCCCTGCGGCTGGTCTATGCGACGTATATACTGAGCCGACACGGTATCGAGCTTCAGTATGTTGTTGTCTACCATCATCAGCGCGTCGTGAACGCTCTGCCGGTGTATCAGCGTGGAGTTGCTCAGCACGCTCACCTTTGCCTCCGGGCAGTAGCGGTTGCGCAGGGCTATGGTGTCGGCAATAATCTCGGGGAAATGCGGATGGCAGGTGGGCTCGCCGTTGCCTGCAAAGGTCAGCACGTCGGGCAGCCTACCCTCTTGCTGCATCTGCACCAGCCTTTGCTCCAGGGCCGACGCTACCTCCTGGCGCGTGGGCATGGGTCTATGTGGACGGTGCTCCTCGTTGAAGCCGCACTCGCAGTACACACAGTCGAAAGTGCACATCTTGCCATCGGCGGGCAGCAGGTTGATGCCCAGCGACAGCCCCAGCCTGCGGCTGTGAACAGGCCCGAAGATGGGCGATGGATATAGTATTGTACTCATACAGACTTCTATATAACTAACAGT
>CAMYZK010000124.1 GCA_947303825.1 uncultured Prevotella sp.
ACCGACAGCCAGAAGTGCCTGCGCGTGAGCGGCAAGCACAACGACCTCGAGGAGGTGGGACACGACACCTACCACCACACCATGTTTGAGATGCTGGGCAACTGGTCGTTTGGCGACTACTTCAAGGAGGGTGCCATAGACATGGCATGGGAGTATCTGGTGGATGTGCTGAAACTCAATCCTGAAGACCTCTATGTCACCGTGTTCGAGGGCGACGCTTCAGAAGGCCTGGAACGCGACGACGAGGCTGCCGGCTACTGGCTGAAGCACGTGCCTGCCGACCATATCATAAACGGCAACAAGCACGACAACTTCTGGGAGATGGGCGACACCGGCCCCTGCGGTCCCTGCTCGGAGATTCACGTAGACTCACGCCCTGCCGAAGAGAAGAAGAACGGTAAGCCAGGCCGTGAACTGGTAAACCAGGACGACCCGCAGGTCATTGAGATATGGAACCTGGTGTTCATGCAGTACAACCGCAAGGCCGACGGCACATTGGAGAAGCTCTCCATGAACGTCATCGACACTGGCATGGGCTTCGAGCGCCTGGTGCGCATGCTGCAGGGCAAGCATTCCAACTACGACACCGATGTCTTCCAGCCTATCATCAAGGCCGAAGAGCAGATAACGGGACTGAAGTATACCACCTTTGAGGAAGAGCAATCTGGCATTTCCGGAGATTCCGGTCTGTCCGCCAAACAGCAAGACGACATCAACGTCGCCATGCGCGTCTGCGCCGACCACCTTAGGGCTGTCGCTTTCTCGATAGCCGACGGTCAGCTGCCGTCGAACGCCAAGGCTGGCTATGTCATCCGTCGCATTCTGCGCCGTGCCGTGCGCTATGCCTATACCTTCCTGGGACAGAAAGAAGGGTTCCTATATAAGCTTCTTCCAACGCTCGTCGAGGAGATGGGCGATGCCTTCCCCGAGCTGAAGGCCCAGCAGCAGCTCATAGCCCGTGTCATAAAGGAAGAAGAGGAGTCGTTCCTGCGCACCCTCGACAAGGGCATCCAGCTGCTCGACAAGGCTATGGACCAGCTCAAGGCCGATGGCAAGACAGAGCTTGACGGTGTCCAGGCCTTCCGCCTCTTCGATACCTACGGTTTCCCACTTGACCTTACCGAGCTCATCTGTCGTGAGAACGGCTTTACGGTTAACGAGGAGCAGTTCAAAGTGGAGATGCAGAAACAGAAAGAGCGTGCCCGCAACGCTGCCGCTGTAGAGAACAGCGACTGGGTCACTGTGCTCGGCAGCTCTCCCGCTGAGATAGAGCAGCAGTTCGTGGGTTACGACTATACCGAGTATACCTGCCACATCCTTCGCTACCGCAAGGTGACCCAGAAGAAGAACGAGTTCTATGAGCTGGTGCTCGACTACACCCCGTTCTATGGCGAGATGGGCGGACAGGTGGGCGACCAGGGCGTGCTGGTCAGCGAGAACGAGACCGTAGAGATCATCGACTCCAAGCGCGAGCACGGGCAGACCGTACACATTGTGAAACAGCTGCCTAAAGACCCCACTGCCGAGTTCATGGCTTGTGTCGATACCGACAAGCGCGACGCCTCGGCTGCCAACCACACCGCCACCCACCTCCTCGACTATGCCCTGAAGCAGGTGCTGGGCGACCACGTGGAGCAGAAGGGCTCGTTTGTAAGTCCCAAGACGCTGCGCTTCGACTTCTCCCACTTTGAGAAGGTGAGCGACGAGCAGCTGCGCGAGGTGGAGCGCATGGTCAACGACATGATACGTCAGGACCTGCCACGCGACGAGCATCGCGACATGCCTATGGAAGAGGCAAAGAAGCTGGGTGCCATAGCCCTCTTCGGAGAGAAGTATGGCGACAAGGTGCGCGTCATGCGCTTCGGTCCCTCCTGCGAGCTGTGCGGTGGCATACATACCACATCGACGGGGCGCATCGGCTTCTTCAAGATTATCTCTGAGAGCAGCGTCGCTGCCGGCATCCGCCGCATAGAGGCTGCCACAGGCAAAGAGTGCGAGGAGCTGCTCTACAACATCGAGGACACGCTGAGAGCCATCAAGTCGTTCTTCAACAACGCCAAGGACTTGCAGGGTGCCATACGTAAGCAGATAGAAGAGAACGACACGATGAAGAAGGAGATTGAAGGTTTCCAGGCCCAGGCCGTGGAGCGTTACTGCAAGCAGCTGATTGAAAGGGCCCGCGATATCAACGGCGTGAAGGTCGTCAGCTGCGTCATGCCTCTTGAGCCTGCTGCTGCCAAAGACCTTGCCTTCAAAGTACGTGCCAGCGTGGAGGGCTCGTTGCTCTGCGTCCTCGGCACTAGGGCTGGCGACAAGCCGCAGCTCACCATCATGCTTAGCGACGACATGGTGAGCGACCAAGGGCTGAACGCCGGACAGATGGTGCGCGAGGCTGCCAAGCTCATACAGGGCGGCGGTGGCGGTCAGCCACACTTCGCACAGGCAGGCGGCAAAAATGCCGACGGACTCAGCGCAGCTGTCGATAAGGTCATTGAGCTGGCTAGTCTTAGCTGATTCATTATTGACAGGACAATGCCAGACATCTACAGATATTTTGGATTCGTATTCTTTTTCCATTCCAATGAGCATGACCCGATACATGTTCACGTACAGCATGATCATAAAGAATCGGTTTTTGACATCATTATGGAGGACGGGAAGGTTAAGGAAATCACCACACGAGAAAAGAAAGGTGTTCCTCCATTGTCTTCCAAAGACCAGAGAGTGGCAGAAGAATTCGTTAAAGTGTATGCTGATAACATAATAGACAAGTGGACCAACTACTTCGTCAGGAAAAAGAGAGTGGTTTGTACGACAATAAAAAAAAGACTGAAATGAAATACCTAAGAATAGAAAAGGCAGACTATATGGGACATCTTACCATCATGCTCACTTTCAATGACGGAGCAACTGCCACCATAGACTTTGGTTCATGGATTGCAGCACATCCGCATCCACAGCACAACTGCTATCTTGATGAAAAGAAATTCAAGAAGTTTTATATCGATGACATGGGTAATATAGCATGGGGCAAGAACCGCAATCTATATTTCCCAATTGAAGATTTGCACAAAGGAGTACTAAGCCCGATACAGTGAGAAAATGATAAATGATGACTGCCCAAAACTGGCAGAATCGCCCTTCCCGCAATTATCGCTTGTTGGCCCTCAGGGGCAAAGCGGGCGGTCTTATATATGAGAAAGTCTGCGCAAGCAGAACATCTGTCGTTGTGGAACACGAACTTCGCAACTTTCTAACCTACAGCAGGCAGATGACAACCGAGATGTCTACGTGGTGCTTATCTATATACCTTAGTTTATATAGTCCGTGCTGGCGTGGGCAGATGAGCGTTGTCTATCCTGTGTAGGTGGGGCAATAGTGAAAAGACTAAGAAATGAAAGGCGACATAGCAGTTGAACTGCTCCTTCTGAAGAGTTTAGAAGGGGCTGCTTTCGGTAGCAAACTGAAAGAGATTGCTGCACGAAAAGAGTTCCATGCTCTGCCCGATGAACCTTTCATTTATACAGTAGGAGGAATGCAGGATGCTGATTACCCTTCACTACTCATGGCTGCCCGCAAGGCCGTAGAACACGGTTACCGTGTTTTCATTCTACCCAACCCTCATGGCATAAAGACTCCTGACTTTATTCTCGAACGGCGTGGTGTATATAAGCTGTTTGACTTGAAGAACATCAGCGGGAAGAACATTGTTCATACAAGATTGAAGGAGTCAATAGCACAAGCCAACCGCGCCTTGCTCAATATGCCGCAATATAGCACACGAAAGTTAGTCCACGACATCAGGAAATACTTTGTAAAATATCCAGATGCTATAGAGGTTGTAATCTTCAAAGGTAAAGCAGAGATTTCTGTTACAAGACGCTTTGCTCTCAGTTTTAGATTCTACTTTGACTTCAAGAAGATGTTTGAGCGGTAGAATTAAAGAAAAAGCCACCCTCAGGTGACTTTTAAAACGGAGCAGGGTCGATGAAGGCTTACTCCACTCGGGATTCTGCCCGGATAGCCAAACAACGGTGCTTGACGATGCAAAGATAAGCATTTTTCTTTTATCTACCAAATATTTTGAGACGTTTCTGCAAGAATAATTTTTTTTCCATCTTTTTCTTTGTTCATTCCCAACTTTTTCGTATCTTTGCAACATCGCTTGTTGGCCCTCAGGGGCAAAGCGGGCGGTCTTTAATATGAGAAAGACGTTTTCGAACGTCTGTCGTTGTGCGTCAAGAACTTCGCAAACTCTAACCTCACAACAGACAGATGACAACGAAGCGTCTGCGTGGTGCGTTTCTATATACCTTATTATATATAGTTCGTGCTGGCGTGGGCTAACTGGCGTTGTCTATCCTGTGTGAGGTGGGCAATGCGAAGGCCTTTGACGCCAGGATGGGCAGAGAAACAGACACCTACGCCTTTTTTGTATCATAAGTTAACCTTAATCAAACTATTAACTGCCGAATTTGGGGTGTTCATTGGCCTATTAAGCACTGGTATTATGATTGATGCTCGTGAACAAAAGTGTTGGAAAGTCCTTTCAGATTTATTTGTTTTCTTTCCATGGCGTAATTGTTTAATTTGGCTTTCATTACTCGTAAGCCTCATATTCTTAATTCTTATGCTATTCAATGATTCTCTTTCACAGGAATGCATCCTAAAAATTGAAGATAGTTTGTTTAATGTGAATATATCTGTTATGGGGGTTGATATGGCAGCATTAGCCATACTATTTGCCTTATTTCAAGATAAACAATTGTCAAATGAGGGCAAAAAGGCGTTTAAAGAACAATGTGGTGCGTTTCTGTTTAATGCAGTGGCACAATTTATTGCTCTAACGATATTTGTTTTGTGTGCACTTTTATCTATTCAAGCACTTCTATATGCGACTTTCCTGGTTCAGATATGGGCAGTGTTGTTGGTCGCTGATGTTATAGTCGAACTCTTTACAATAACCACAGCAATATTAAATAAAAAATAATTATGAAACGACTATTAATTTCAGGAGCATTGTTCCTAATAACAAACTTAAACATTAATCATCACTGTTGTCTGTTAAAATCTCCCGAAATGCCGATGCACAAAGGGCTGGGCGTGTCTGGGTTTTGAAATAAAAGTTAGAATTCTGTTTAATATTAAATAAGTTTAAGTTAATGAGTCTTTGTAATGTGCAACTTGGATCGTTGTCGTCCGCACCTGCCTCCGAATGTGTACCTTTGCATCCGTTATTAAATCGGAGCAGGTATGCACATAGGAAGATTCGTGTTCGCACAGATAGTTCAGTTCCTCCCGCAGAGGCATTTCGGGCGCATTGTCGCCAAGTACAACGACAGGACCAAAGGCTGGTTGTTGTCGCATTGGAGCCACATGCTTGTACTGATGTTCAGTCAGTTGATGGGCTGTGGGAGTCTCAGGGAACTTACAGACATAACAACCGCCCATGGTAGGAAATCGAAACATCTCGGATTTGGCCACAACCCTGTGGACAAGCAGATGCTTTCCAAGGCCAACAACCTCAGAGATCACCGGATTTTTGAGGAGTTTGCCTTCTACATGGTGTCCCTTGCCCAGTCCAAACGGATTACGAGAGAGTTTGAACTGCACGGCAGATTCTACGCCAAAGGGAAAGCCAGCATACGAAATTGTCGATGGCGAAGACATGCTTGACGGTACGGACAATGTGCTCAAAGACCAGAGCATTCGCTTCGCAAAGAAGGAAAACAAGGAAAAGTACCCAGGCACTCTCCGACAGATTGTCTACTACGCAGAAGAGCTGCACCGCAGCTTCGTCTACTACACAAACAATTTCTATCTCAGTGCGAAGGACATTGCCCTTCTTTATAAATATAGGTGGCAAGTGGAGCTTTTCAAGTGGATCAAACAGCACCTCCAAGCCAAGAGGTTCTGGGGAGAGTCTGAGAACGCCGTCCGCATCCAGATACATGTCGCCATTATCACCTACTGCCTCATTGCCATCATCGAGCATGACCTCAATGTGGGCAGGCCAGTGCTTGAAGTCATGCGCATCCTTGGCAAGTCGGCTCTCACCACGGACAACATCCGTGACCTCCTCCAGCCTTGCAAACGGGATGACGGCCCAAAATATGACGGCCAACTGTATTTCGACTTCGCTTCGGATTAACATTTTATAAAATATACGTTTGAGAACAATTTTTAAGAGACACTTGTGATTAATCATTATGAAAAAACTGTTAGCTTTAATCCCACTATTGTGCTTCGCACTGGGTGTGCGCGCTCAGTTTACACCCGTAGACCACGGCAACTACCAGCCGAATGACCGTACAGTGGTGTTTTTCGACCTGACGGTCAATGGCACTCAGGTTGATCCGGATTTATTTGCCAATTCTTATCAGGTGGCGGCCTTCATTGGCGATGAGTGTCGTGCTATTGCCGATGTTCAATACGTCGACTTGGGTAGAACCATTATTCCTTACCTTATCATTGAGGTGAATGGCAACTACGATGGCGTTGCATCCGACAATGACAAACCTATCACCTTCAAACTGTTTGACCGTGCCAGTCAGGGTACATATCCATTGACTTGCGGTTCAGAGATTACATTTGGTTCACAGGTTACTTACGGTGAACCCTCTAGGAACCACGTACAGCTGTCGGTGACAATTCCCGACTTTAGCGGTGAGACTAGTATTATCCTGAACGATATTACTGTTACTGTGGGGCAGAGCGTCACCCTGACAGACTATGTCACAGTGTCTCCGGCCGGTGCCCTGCTGCCCGAGGAGCGCAGTTGGAGCTTAGGCAACTTTGCAAACTATGGTTCTATCAGCGGCGATGTCTTTACGGCTGGTCAAACCCCCAAAAACATAGAGTACACACTCACAATTCCTGATGGTATGGAACCTACGGGTGCACCCAAGACCAAGACCTATACTGGAACAATCAACATCTGCTCACTTTTGACTTTTGCGCAGTTTAGCGGAACCGTGACCGATGAGCAGGGAGTGAAGTATACCGCCAATGACGACGAGACCACCTGCAAAGTGTCTGGGCACGAAGACAATTACAGTGCCACCATCGTCATTCCACAGACATTCCAAGGGAGAA